>PLUC01000106.1:7786-17569 GCA_003165415.1 Holophagaceae bacterium | reverse complement strand
CTCTTTATTATTGGCACGGGGGGATGTCGCCCTGGACAACTGGGGGAACTGGACCACCGCCACCCCGCTGACGCTGGCCTACGGGGATGCCGCCCTGAGCGATGCCCAGATCCAGACCGTCGCCACGAACCTGCTCGCCGTGCCCACAGTGCTCCCCAACCCCGCCACCGTCCCCTACAGCCAGACCGTGGCGGTGCCCTTCCACTACCAGTCCGCGGACACCATCGAGAGCAGGGCCTGCATCGCCCTGGCGGGTTCCGGCGCCTGGGCCATTGCCATGTCGGCCACTTCCTCCGGCACGAACCAGGATATCACCACGCTGCCGCCCTTCTCCAACACCCCGGCCTTCGCCGCTCTGGTGCCCGGGTTCGCGACCGATTTCACCAGCAGCCTCAACGTATACACCAACCTGTGCAACGGCAACCTCCAGCGCCAGATGATCAACGGCTACCTTCAGCGCTTCAACAGCACCTTCGTCATCGAAGTGCTGGGCTGCTCCCCCATGGGCGCGGTCATGCCTGGTTCGGCCATGGGGCTGATCGTGGTGCTGGCCAACGGCAACGCCATCTACAAGTTCTACAATCCAGGCGTATTGAACGGCAACGGCAAATGGCGGAGGATCTGATGCCAACCCCGGACATCCAGCGCGCCCGTGCCACCCAGGCGGGCTTCAGCATGGTCGAGATGCTGATGACAGCGTTCATCCTGGCCATCGGCCTCCTGGGCCTCGCCTTGCTGCAGACCATGTCCTTGAGGGCCTCCCGCGGGAACAGGAGCGCGACCACGGCGGTCCTACTGGCGGACCAGATCATGGACCAGGTGGAGATGGAGGGGCGGTTGACCTGGCTCAACGTCTCGGATACCACCTATGCTAATCCCAGCCTGGCAACCTTCACGGACCTCAAGTACCTCAACAACAACCAGGTGAAAGAGTACTTCAACCCCTCGGGCGGGTCGGTGGCCGTGGGCGATCCCACCACCTTCTTCACGGCCACGACCGTGCTGATGCCCCAGCAGCCCGTGGCGACCGCGGGGGTTGTCTCCCTGGTCACCGTGACCGTCACGTTCTCCGACACCGTGAACGCCAGCAATGTCCCCGTTGTGCGATCCGTCTACCTGGCCCGGAGGGTCATCCATGGTTAAACCTCCTCCCCGCCCCTGGACCCAGGGTTTCTCCCTGGTGGAGATGATGGTGGCGATGACTTTCGTCCTGCTGCTGATGGCCGGCATGGCGAGCGTGTTCAAAGCCAGCTTGTCCACCTTCTTCACCTCCGGGGAGTTGATCTCCAGCGCCCGGCGGAACCACATGTCCATCGACGTGCTGGGCAATGACATCAATTCCGCGGAGATGTACCTGGTCAATCTTCCGAATCCACCGCCGGTGGTCGCGGCCAATCCGCCCTTCTACATCCTGCCGAACATGCCCATCACCGGTGCGGGGCCCAATGACCCGCAAACCAGCGATCAGCTTTTCTTCTATATGGATCAGCCGCTTCCGTTCCAGGCCATCCTGGCCCCTGGCGGGACCAATGTGTCGGCCGCCCAACTGGTCGTCGCCCAGACCAAGATAACGAACGCCGACAACACCTTCGTCATCTTATGTCCCACCCTGGCCTACGCCTACATGGTCCAGGCAGGGCAGATGTTCGCCTTCATGGACAGCTATCAGACTGCCACCATCTCGGCGTCGCCGCCGCCGTCCGTCAGCACCACTCCTGATTCGACCACGGGCTGGTTCCCCGTCACCGTGGTGACCGTCACGAACCCCACGGTCGCGGTGACCGGAAACGGCGGTGGTGGTGGCGTCGTGCAGTCCACTCATATCTCCAACAGCAATATTTTATTTATAACACCGGCCCAGATGGTCCGATACAGTGTCCAGATGGTTCAGCTCGATCCGCTGAACGCCAACGGTGTGCCCTGCCTGGTACGGGACCAGGGGCTCTACAGCGGCACCCTTTTCGACACGAATTTCGTGGCCACCGCACCGCAGGAGATCATCACCGAGAACCTGGGGCAGGGGACCGATGGCAACAAATCCGGATTCAAGGTCTACCTCAGCGTCAATTCCGGGCAGGCCTGGGAAGGCCTCGGCCAGACAGGCACGTACACCTCCGCCGCCACGAGCTTCTCCACCGGGTGGAACCAAGGGATCCGCACCGCCCTGGATACCCAGCTCTCCACCACGGGGCGCCCGGGCTATCAGACCACGCGTTTCAGCGAGCAATGGTTCCGTTACATCCCGACGCTGGTGCGGGTCGATCTCACTACCCGCACCGCCACCCAGCGCTCGGAATACTCCGCCACGCCCACCACCGCCCCAGCCTACAAGAACTTCACAGAGTCACTCGTGTTCGTGCCGGCCCATTCCGGGCTGACCATGGATTGATCGGAAGAACCTCCCATGCCCACTGCCTCGCCCCTCCCCTCCCGCTCCGGCCAGACCGGCGCCATCACCATCATGGTGGCGCTGATGCTGCTCGTCCTGCTCACGATCGCTGCCGTGAGCATGTCCAGGAACTCCTTCCAGGACATCGTCAGCACCGGCTTCGCGCGCCAGGCGGCCATGACCCGGAACGTGGCCGACTCGGGCATCGAATGGGCCCTCTACTGGACCACGCTGCAGAATGTCCCCACCAGCGGCAGCGCGCTGGCTCTGACCACCCTGGAGACCACGCTGCTGCAGAACAACAACCTGGCGGGCATCACCACGGACATCCTCACTGGCGGGGCCTACACGCCGGGCAAAAACCAGCTGTCGGATCTGACCTGGAGCAGCCCCACGGCCACCACCGGGTTCACCATGGGGCTGACCCGCATGGGCAAGCTCCCCGGCACTGGCATGAGCCAGGGGCTGGGCGCTGGCGCCTATTCCCCGGCCAACGGCAACGTTGTCGCCCAGGATGCCGATCTGTGGGCGATCCGCGCGGACTCCCAAGTCCAGCAAGGCAATGTCGTTTTCATCCACGGCCAGGAGGCCTGGATTTCCACTCCGGTGAGGTAAACCCTTGTAAGAAAATCTTGGCGGTTTTTGTTCGTGTCCCGGCATAAGCGCACGTGACACGGGTTCGGGTCGCAAAGGCCGTTCCGCGACGGCCACCCATCGAGGAGCAGGTCATGATCAATTCCGCGCTGCGCATTCTACGAGCCCTTCTGGGGCTCCTGGCGATCCTTTGCCTGGCCGCTCCGCTCCGGGCCCAGACGCAACCGAGGCTCCAGGCCAGCGGGACGGACTTCCTGGACATGTTCCAGCAGTCCTCCAGCGCCCAGGCCAGGCCCGAGATCCTCACCATGTTCGACTTCTCGCGGTCCATGGCCTCCCTGATGTTCCACCCCCTGTACCAGAACAACGACCTCGGGGACGCCGACGACTACCGGTACATGGGGTTCACGGTGACTCCGTCCGGGGGCGGCACGATCGGCAACAATACTTACTACATCTACGCCACGGACGCCACCTGCACCTCGTCGCAACAATGGGTGGAGTTCGTGGTGGCCGCCAACAACAGTGTCACAACGACCTACTCAAACAACCCCATCGCCTGCTCCACCCTCGCCACTCCGACCACCTACACCATCCAGGCCACCGCCGCCGGCGCCGCCGGCGCCTACTCCAGGATCACCGCCACCCCCGTCAACAACAACGCCAACACCCCCTACAACTTCACGTTCGGCGCTTCCACGGGCCAGATCGCCGGGACCGGAGGCTGGGCCTCCTATCAGATGTCTCAGATCACCATGACCGTCAGCGGAACCAACTACACTTCCGGCACCATCCAGGTCGCCCACGGTGTGGCGGTCACCTTCACGGCGGACCTCACCCACACCATGGGCGAGGGCGAACCCGCCGGGCTCACCTGCAACGCGGGCGGGGACAACCTCATCAACTGGAGTACCGCCACTTGCAGCACCGAGGCCGGGTCGTCGCCGAACTTCTCCTCCACGGCCACCTGGACCGTGCCCAGTTTCGCTGGGCCTGGGACCACCAATCCCACCTTGTTGAAGCCCATCACCGTCACCGGCACCATCCACGGCGGCGACACCATCACCATGAGCACCTATTACAAAACCCAAGGGTCGAGTTCGACCATCAATTGGACCCAATGGGGCGGCAACACCAACAATTGCGTAGCCCAACACCCCGTCGTCGCCATCACGGGCGGCAGCCCCACCGCCACCCAGACCACCGCCAACACCACTTCGGGCGGATCGGTCACCTGGACCATTCCAGCCTATTGCGCCACCCTCTCGGGTACCACCAACGCCACCCTCACCGGCTACCTGGATCCCCGGGCCGGGCTCGCTCCGGTGCCAGGGGTCACCTACCTGGCCAACACCTTGACCTTCGTCGGCCTGGTGAAACCCAACGGCACCCTGGTCACCGCCAGCGACGCCGCCGGGCCCTACACCACCTCCGGCCCGCCCTATACGCCCCCGGGCTGCACCGCCGCCAACGCCCTGGACGGCATGAGCTTTGGCGCCAACGATGCCCGCAACTGGCTCCGGGTCGCCAGCCATGCCAGGTTCTCCTATGCCATCGCCAAGAACGGGCTGCCCTACGGCTCCTGCGAGGCCTTCACCCGCACCATCGACATCCCGTTGCCCTGGAAGATCGTGAACCCCACCGCCGCCATCTCCAATCCCCTGGCCTCCCTGACGGTCACGGACAGCACGACGAGCAAGGGCGTTACCTACGGCAGCGGCAATCAGATCGAGATGGACGGATGCTACGCCATCGAAGGCAGCGCCGGGTGCACGTTCTACACCGCCAACAGCATCGACTTTAATACTGCTACCACCTACGCGGCGGCCACCGCCGCGCAGGCCACCACGGTCATCCTCTACGACGTGGCCTATCGCCCGGCCTACATCAGCTGGCTGTTCAACGGCCAGTACCAGGGCACCAACGCCGGCAAGCCGAACTACACCACCGACACCATCAACCTGGCCCCGCCCGGCACCAGCACCACCCTGCCCGGGAACCTGATCGTCTATGACGCCGTGACGAAGGGTATTGCCGCCGGCCAGAGCACCGCGGCCTCGGTGGCCTGGGGCCAGGGTTTCCTGGCTACCATCAACTCCGGGACCACCTGGGGCAATGTAAAAGTCCCCCAGTACTCCACCGCGGGGACCTACAACAACAGCACCTTGCTCACGGTCCCCACCTACACCGGCGAAGTGACCCAGGACGCCTCGGGCAACCAGACTCCCACCTTCACCCGCCTGCAGGCGGTGAAGAGGGCTGCCATCCAGACCTGGATCGCCAACCAGGGAAGTGTGTACTGGGCCCTCCGCTTCCTTGACGTGACCAACGAGGCGGTCAACGGCACCGCCTCCAACATCGACAACAACAGCCTTTCGCACTGGGCCAACACCAGCTATGAGAGCCAGACCCCGGCCTACGGAACCTGGCCCTACCATTCGCTGAACGGCCAGGATTCCGCCTGGGTCGTGCTGAACAACACCTCCGCCCAGGGCAACACCTCCGCCAGCGGCAACTCCGTCACGGGCATGGAGCGGATCGCCAACCTGTTCGCCTACGGCTCCACACCCCTGACCTACGCCGTGGCCCGCACCATGGCCCAGTTCACCGATCCCTCCAGTGTCTTCAACAGCGTCGAGGGCACCTCCGTATCCCAGTGCGCCAACAGCTTCCTGATCCTGTTCACGGACGGCATCGACAACAACGGCCTCGCTGCGGATAACATGGTCAACCCGAATACCTTCACGCCCTATGTGTCCGGCACCGGCTCAACTGCCATCTTCAACGCCCTGGCCGGCAACCAGACCGTCGCAGCCAATCCCACCTGGGTCAACCCACCCACGCCTTTCATCTCCACGGCCACGCTCGATAATTGCTGGAATATTTATACTTTTGCTGGAATCGCGGCGCACCTGGGCGATTCATCCTTTGGCGGCACGGCCGGCACAAACTTCATGACCGCCCAGTACCCACCGCCCAACCACACCAGCCAGGCGCCCTCGGCCTACCTGCCCCTGGCCATCACCGAGCGCAACAGCCAGCAGTACGCCAGTCCCCACCTGATCACCACCATGACCGTGGGCGTGAGCCTGGGGGGCTACTACAACCAGACGGGAAGCCCCAAGCAGAACCTCTTCCTGGCCGCCCTGGTGGGGGATCCCAACACCAAGGGATCCACCACCACGGCCATCAGCAGTTTCCACCAGTTTGTCCCACCCGTGTGGAATAACGCCGGCACCGTGGTCATCACGGAGAATGACTGGATCCCCCTCCCCACCGATCCCACCAGCTATCCCACCTATGGGGAAAAAGCCCCCGGCGCGGTCTACTTCTTCGACGGGACCAACCCCGTCGCTCTCGCCCAGGGCCTGGGCCTGGCCGTGGCGCTGGCCATCGGCACGACCAGCAACAACGCCACCGCCAATCCCGATCTGCCATTCCTGGGCGCCACCTTCGGCCAGGAAGTCTACATCGGCAAGTTCCAGCCCCCGCAAACCGGCGGCGTCATCTGGCCGGGCGATCTCCTCATGTTCACCGACGTTGACAACAATGGGACCTTCGACATCGTCGACACAAGCGGCAATCCCGTCACCACCCTCAGCGCCGCCACCGCCCAGTGGGCCGCTTCCAACATCCTGGGCAACAATCGTCTCTGGTCCGCCCGAACCCTCATCACCCGGCTCCCCGGCAACGCCACCAATCCCGAGCTGGGGCTGCACACGTTCTCGGATACCGGGACGGCCTACACCAACACCATGTCGTTGACCAACACGGCCGGCCTGGAGAATTTCGTGGCCCTCGACAATCTGACCGCCGGCAGCACCGCCCAGGTGCAGGTCATCCAGAACGCGGCCGGAGGCAACACCCTGGGCCCCCTGGATATGAACGGCCGGCCCACCACCAACCGGCTCAACATCATGGGGGACGTCATTGATTCCAACCCCGCCTCACTGCAGTACTACTACAAGGACCCCTTGATCCAGGCGGGCCTCAATGCTGACACCAATTTCACCATGAGCGGCTCCAACCTCAACTTCCGGCTCGTCCTGGTGGGCACCAACCAGGGGTGGCTGCATGCCTTCGGTGAAGTCAGCCAGTCGATTTCCGTGGAGAATGGCACCAAGTCCGTTGTCCAGGCCCAGGCGGATGAGCTCTGGGCCTTCATGCCCACAGACTTCCTGAATACCCTCGATTATGTCTATGGTGCCCAGGCCAGCGCCAATCCCCACCGCTTCATGGTGGACGGCGCTCCGGCCATCTATTTCCTGGATCTGCCGAACGCCACCACGGGGGCTCTGCCTCTCGGCTACGTGGATTTGACGGCCAACTCCCAAGAACGCGCCATTGCCATCATCGGCCTGGGCAAGGGGGGCCGGAGCTACTATGCCCTGGACGTCCACAACCCCTTCAGTCCCGTCCTGCTCTGGTCCCTGGTGCCCGACGAGGCCAGTTTCTTCCCAGGCTCCCGGAACCTGACCAGCATGACCACCCCCGCTCTGCAGACCCTCATCGGCAACATGGGCTTCTCCACCTGCACGCCGGGCGTCGGGCGGGTCCTGTTCACCTCTGGAGGCGTCCAGACCGTGCGGGACGTGGTCTTCCTGGGCGGGGGGCTCAGTGTGCCCCAGATCGAAGCCAACTTCCCCACCTACCCGCCTCCCAATGGTCAGAACACGTTCCTGGGCCGCTCGGTCCTGGCCATCGATGTCTACACGGGCCAGGTGCTGGCCGCGGCCAATCTGCCCTCGGCCGGCGACTCCGAGGTGACAGCCCTGGTGACGAGCGCCGGGGGCTTCGGCAGCGCCGGGGCGGGCCCCATCGTCGCGGGCGTGGTGCCCACCGAGGTCGAACTCGGTTCCGGCATGGCCCAGCGGGCCTACTTCCTGGACCGGAACGGCGGGCTCTGGGCCTGGGGTTCCAAGGCGGTCGTGGGGGCGTCTTCGTCGCTCTACCCCACTTATGCGAATTTCCGCATGGACACCTCTGACCTGGCTGCCTGGACCGTGGACGGAAATGTCGGTTCGGCGGAGGGGATCCGTCTGGTGGCCCAGGACAACAGCGGCAAGGGCGCCGTCTATACGACGCTCCCGGCGCCCTTCGTGGTCGGAACTTTCCCCGGGGTCGCCAAGTCCTCCGCGTCCCCCTCCCCCTCCGCGATGGGCGTCGCCATGGAAAGCGGCGATCGGTACAACCCCATGGATGGAACGTACTACCTTGGAACGCCCACGAATTTCCGGCTCGGGGTGGTCTTCGACCGCCAGGATAGCCGCACCTGGGGCTTCGACTCACAGAACGGCCCGGACGCGGGCATCCAGGATATCAACCTGAAGAATTTCACCGGGAACACCTTCACTGCGTCGAGCGCCCTCTCCTGTTCAGATCCGATCGGCCAGTACATTACCCCCGGCTGCTCGAACTACTACCTGGATCCCTCCGGCACCGGCGCCACCACCTACTTCGGCTATTACGTCAATTTGGGGAGCGCGGTCAGTGGTTTCCTGCCCAAGGGCATCACCACGCCCGAGGTGGTCTCCGACAGCCTGTTCTACACCTACTTCACGCCCTCAGTCTACGATCCCTGCATGGGCGGCAGCGGCACCTCATACACCAACCTGATTGCCGATGTCATCAACCCCATCGTCGTGGACAACCGGGCCGGCCTGGTCGCGGCCAGCGGCCAGTTGTTCACCTGGAGTGGCGTGGCGTCCAGCTTAAGCCCCTTCGGCACCCGGGGTGTGATCCAGGGCGGCACCATCCCCGTCTCGAATCCGGTCGCCGGCCAGCCCAGCACGACGCCGATCATGAAGACCTTCCTGGGCAACAACCCGAACCAGTACCCCAAGGTGCTGGTCTGGAGAACCGTGAATTAGGCGATTCGCAAGGATCTGGTTCGTCGCCCGGGCTGAAAAGCAGCCTGGGCGGCGAACCGCCGTACGCTCGCCATGGGAAAAAATCCGCGCGGGCGGAGTTCCGGCGCTTTGTTATAGTAGCGAGACCCTTAAGGAGGTTGAGATGCTGATCAGAGAGCTGATGATCCCCAAGCCCGCGGTGGTGACGCCGCACACGACCATGCCCGAGGCCCTGAAGCTGATGAAGGAGAAGCACGTCCACCGCATGCCGGTGGTGGACGCCCACGGGGCGCTGGTGGGCATCATTTCCGAGACCGACCTGCACAACGCGACGCCGTCCTCCGCCACCCTGCTGTCCTTCTGGGAGATCCCCACCCTGCTGGCCAAGATCACGGTGGAGATGCTGATGGTGAAGGACGTGGCCACCGTGACCGAGGACACCCCGGTGGAGGACGCGGCCCGGGTCATGGCCGACCGCAACATCGGCAGCCTGCCGGTCATGGACGGCAAGCACCTGGTGGGCATGGTCAACCAGAACGATATCTTCCGCGCCTTCATGGAGCTTCTGGGTGGGCGCCGGAAAGGGGTCCGGATCTGGGCCACCACCGCCGACCGCAAGGGCACCATCGCCGAAATCACCTCCGCGATCACCGCCGTCTCGGGCGACATCGTGGGCCTGGGCTTCCGCGAAGTGGCGGACGCCAAGGGCGCCCGCTGGGAGATCACGATTAAGGTCCAGGACGTGCCCAAGGACAAGCTTGTGGCGGCCCTGAAACCCCACGTCCTGGAGATCCTGGACGCGCGGGAGAGCTAGGGGCCCTGCTGCTGCGGCGTCCGTTGTCCCGCCCGTCGCGCCTTCCTGTTTCGTTCGGGTCCCGGGCAATGCGCCGACCCACCGGTGCGTGAACGCTTGATTGTCCTCGCTACGCTGCGGGCAAGCAAGCGTCCACG
>PLUC01000106.1:0-7693 GCA_003165415.1 Holophagaceae bacterium | reverse complement strand
CGATCAGCGATCCAACAGAACGGACCAGGGCGATATGGAGGGACCCGAAACCCTAGGCTATTTTCCGCGCGCCGAGGCTCCGCTGCGGGGCGCGGGGCTGGTGGGGCGCCGGGAGGCGAAGCGGCTGGAGCCGCCGGGGCGGGGAGAGCCGCTCCGGCCGCCGCCGCCGCCGCCGCGCCCGGTGATGATGGGCTCGGCCTTGATGGCCGGATCCGGGGCGAAGCCGGTGATCACCTTGCTGGGCAGGGGGTGCTGCAGCAGGCGCTCGATGTCCTTGAGCAGCTTGGTCTCGTCCACGCAGACCAGGCTGAGCGCCATGCCTTCGCTGCCGGCGCGGCCGGTGCGGCCGATGCGGTGCACGTAGTCCTCGGCCACATGGGGCAGCTCGTAGTTGACCACGTGGGGCAGCTGGTCGATGTCCAGGCCCCGGGCGGCGATGTCGGTGGCCACCAGGACGGTGATCTTGCCCTCCTTGAAATCGGCCAGGGCCTTGATCCGCTGGGGCTGGCTCTTGTTGCCGTGGATGGCCGAGGAGGCGATGCCGTCGGTCTCCAGCTGCTCGGACAGGCGGTTGGCGCCGTGCTTGGTGCGGCAGAAGACCAGGACCTGGTCCAGCTTCTGGGAACGGATGATGTGCGAAAGCAGGGCGCGCTTGCGCTCCCGGTCCACCGGGTGGACCAGGTGCTCCACCAGCTCGGCCGGCGCGTTGCGGGCGGCCACGTCCACGGAGGCGGGGTTGTTCAGCAGGCCCGAGATCAGCTGGCGCATGTCGTCGCTGAAGGTGGCGGAGAACAGCAGGTTCTGCCGCTTGGCCGGGAGCAGGGCGAGGATCTTCTTGATGTCGCGGATGAAGCCCATGTCCAGCATGCGGTCGGCCTCGTCCAGCACCAGGAACTGGATCTGGGAGAAGTTCAGGTTGCCCTGCTGGTGGTGGTCCAGCAGCCGGCCCGGGGTGGCCACCAGGATCTCGATGCCCGCGCGCAGGGCCTTGACCTGGGGATTGATGTTCACCCCGCCGAACACCGTGGCGGAGCGGATCGGCAGGTAGCGGCCGTAGGTGCGCACGCTCTCCTCGATCTGCATCGCCAGTTCCCGGGTGGGGGTGAGGATGAGGCAGCGCATGGCGTGGCGGGCCGGGGAGGTGCTGGTGCTGGCCTGGGGGGCGAGCATCTGCAGGATGGGCAGGACGAAGGCGGCGGTCTTGCCGGTGCCGGTCTGGGCGCCGGCCAGGAGATCGCGGCCGGCCAGCACCAGGGGAATGGCCTGGGCCTGGACGGGGGTGGGGGTTTCGTAGCCGTTGTCACGCACGGCACGCAGCAGCTCGGGCATGAGGCCGAGGGTATCGAAGGACATGAATGCTCCTGGAAGGGCCCACCCGCTCGACGTTCTGGTCGGAGCGGGCCCCGGTCGGGGCGTGGATGAATTTCGAACTGAGAACCCGCGGGTAATAAGGGCGCAGACCGGTGCGCGCCTTCCTAGCACGATGACCCAGGATAACGAGATGCCGTCTCAAAGTCCAGGGGTAATTCATTCACCGATAATTTTGATCAGCACCCGCTTGTCCAGATTGACCTCGTCACGCGATTGAATTGCACTCCCAGAAGGCATCCCTCATCCTCACAGTTGCAGGAGGTTGCGATGAAGTCCTATCGAAGCACTATCACCCTTCATGAACCAACCCGAATGGGCTTTGTGAACATCACTCCGGATGTGGAAGAGGCGGTAGACGCTAGCGGGGTGCAGGAGGGCCTCTGCCTTGTCAATGCCATGCACATCACAGCGAGCGTCTTCATAAACGACGACGAGCCGGGCCTCCATGAAGATTACAAACGCTGGTTGGAAAAGCTGGCTCCATTTTGTGAGGGGACCGATCCCTCACGGGGGGGGTACCTGCATAACCGTTCCGGAGAGGACAATGGCGATGCTCACCACAAGCGTCAGATCATGGGCCGAGAGGTGGTCATTGCCATTACCGCGGGCCGCTTGGACTTTGGCCCATGGGAGCAGGTGTTTTATGGAGAGTTCGATGGGCGGCGAGATAAGCGGGTCCTGATCAAAATCATTGGCGAGTAGAGCGATCCGCTCCTTTATTCCATTTTATTTAATGTTCACGAAGCCGGTGCGCTCGGGCAGGTGCAAGGTCACGGTGGCGCGATGGGATTTCATGGAAGATCTCCTGGGATGTACTAGACTGGGTGGAGCGTTTCGTTGGAGAAGCACCCATGCTCAGTATCGCAGGCAAGACGTTCGGCAACAGGCTCATCCTGGGCACGGGCAAGTACAAGGACTTCGCCACCATGAAGGCGTGCTACGAGGCGGCGGCGGTGGACATGGTCACCCTGGCGGTGCGGCGCTTCGACCTGGGGGCCAAGGGGGAGGACAACATCCTGAACTGGATGCCCAAGGGGCTGGCGCTGCTGCCCAACACGGCCGGCTGCTATACCGGCGACGAGGCCCTGCGGGTGGCCCGCCTGGCCCGGGAGGCGCTGGAGACGAACTGGGTGAAGCTGGAGGTGATCGGCGACCCGGTCAGCCTCTACCCGGACGGCGAGGAGACCCTCCGGGCGGCGGCGATCCTGGTCAAGGAAGGATTCGTGGTGCTGCCCTACGTCAACGCCGACCCGATCCTGGCCCGGAAGCTCTGCGAGGCGGGCTGCGCGGCGGTGATGCCCCTGGGCAGCGCCATCGGCTCCGGGCTCGGGGTGCAGAATCCCCATGTGCTGCAGATCATCCGCGAGGTGGTGGGGCAGTTCGGCCTGCCCCTGGTGGTGGACGCCGGGGTGGGCACCGCCAGCGACGCGGCGGTGGCCATGGAGCTGGGCGCCGACGCGGTGCTGCTGAACACCGCGGTGGCCGAGGCCCAGGATCCGGTCAAGATGGCCCAGGCCATGGACCTGGCGGTGCGCAGCGGCCGCCTGGCCTTCGAGGCGGGGCGGATGCCCAGGCGCCTCTACGCCAGCGCTTCCAGCCCGGTGGCCGGCGTGGTCGGGCGGACCTGAGATGCCCCGCTTCAGCCAGCGCGCGGGTCGCGAGGTCCTGGACGGCCACCCGCGCCTGCCGGAATGGATCACCCGGGAGCGGGTGCGGCTGGCGGACCTGCACGCCATGAAGGCGGGGCTGCGCAGCTCGGACCTGCACACGGTCTGCGAGGAGGCCCGCTGCCCCAACCGGGCCCACTGCTTCAGCCACGGCACCGCCACCTTCCTGCTCATGGGCGACACCTGCACCCGGGCCTGCGGGTTCTGTTCCATCCGCAGCGGCAAGCCCCAGGGCTTGAACCCGCTGGAGCCAGAGGAGACCGCCCGGCGGGTTCAGGCCCTGGGCCTGCGCTTCGCCGTGCTCACCTCGGTGAACCGCGACGACCTGGCCGATGGGGGGGCGGCCCATTTCGCCGCCACCATCCGGGCCATTCGCCGGCTGAACCCGGAGATGGGTGTGGAGGTGCTCACCCCGGACTTCATGGGCGACCTGGAGGCGGTGGCCCAGGTGGTGGCCGCGGGGCCGGCGGTGTTCAACCACAATGTGGAAACGGTGCCGAGCCTCTACCCCACGGTCCGCCCCGCGGGCCGGTTCCCGCGCACCTTGGCGGTGCTGGCCGAGGCCAGGCGGCTGGGCTCGGCCCTGTTCGGGGAGGCGTTCCGCACCAAATCCGGGCTCATGCTCGGCCTGGGCGAGACCGAGCCGGAGGTGCTGGAGGTGTGCCGGGCCCTGGTGGCGGCCGGGGTGGACATCCTCACCCTGGGCCAGTACCTGCGTCCCACCCGCTACCAGTTGCCGGTGCGGCGCTACCTGCACCCGGACGAGTTCAGGGACCTGGGGCGCAAGGCCAAGGCGCTGGGGTTCCGCACGGTGTACGCGGGGCCGCTGGTGCGGTCCAGTTTCAACGCCCACGAAGTCAGCGAGCTGGAAGGCATCGCCATCGCCTAGGAACGAGCTTGAGCCCATTTGCGGGAACAGACCGCTTCTCCATCCGGCGCCGCCTGGGCTCCGGGGGGTTCGGCATGGTCTACGAGGCCTTCGACTTCGAGCGGCAGACCCTGGTCGCCCTGAAGCTCCCCCACGACGCCGCGGCCCGGGACATCAGCCTGTTCAAGCAGGAGTTCCGGGCCCTGGCCGAGATCACCCACCCCAACCTGGTGAACCTCTACGAGGTGATGAGCTACGGCTCGGAATGGTTCTTCACCATGGAACGGGTGGAGGGCAGGACCTTCTATGAACACCTCTGTCCCGACCGGCTGCCCCCGAAGGACTACGGGATGGTGCGGGCGCTGCTGCGGCAGATGGCGGAGGGCCTGTGGGCGCTGCACCAGACCGGCCGGCTGCACCAGGACCTCAAGCCCAGCCACGTGCTGATCGATGCGGGCGGGCGGGTGGTGTTCCTGGACTTCGGGTTCACGGCGGACCGCGCCGCCCAGGCCGGCGGCGGCCGCCCGGAGGCCCAGGCCTACCGGGCGCCGGAGCGCATCGGCGGCCATGTCCCCACCGAGGCGGCCGACTGGTACAGCGTGGGGGTGATGCTCTACGAGGTGCTCACCGGGACCCTGCCCTTCCCCGGGGGGATGCTGTCCACCCTCATCGACAAGATGCGCACGCTTCCGCCCAGCCCGGACCTGCTGGTGCCCGGCACCCCGGCGGATCTCGGCGCGCTCTGCATGGACCTGCTGGCCCGGAAGCCCGAGGGCCGCCCCGGCGGGAGCCGGATCCTGGAGCGGCTCGGGGTCGCGCCGGTCCCCGCTCCGTCCCGGCTGCCCCCGTCCCGGCGGCTGCGCACCAGCCCGCTGCTCATCGGGCGCAAGCCGGAGCTGGCGGCCCTGGGCCGGGCCTTCGAAGCCTCGCTGAAGGGGAAGACTTCGGTGGTGTTCGTCTACGGCGATTCGGGCATGGGCAAGAGCTACCTGCTCCGGCGCTTCATCCGGCGGCTCCGGCGGGAGGAGCCCGGGGCGGTGGTCCTCACCGGCCGCTGCACCGAGGAGGCTGCGGTGCCGTACAAGGCGCTGGACAGCCTCATGGGGGACCTGGCCGACTACCTGGACCGCCTGCCGCCCGGCAAGGCGGCGATCCTGCTGCCGCGGGACATCCTCGTCCTGGCCCGGCTGTTCCCGGTGCTGCAGCAGGTTCGGGCGATCGCTTCGGCCAGCCGCGCGGTGCCGCCCCCGGCCGATCCCCAGGAGCTGCGCCGTCGCGCCTTCGGGGCGCTGCGGGAGCTGCTGATGCGCATGGGCACCCGCTATCCGCTGGTGCTGGTCATCGAGGACCTCCAGTGGGGGGACCAGGACAGCGCGGCCCTGCTCTCGAACCTGCTGCGCGATCCGGACCCGCCGTCCATGCTGGTGGTGCTCTCCTACCGCACCGGGGGCAGCGAGGCCACCCCGGCGTTCCGGGCGCTCAAGCGCCGGCTGGCGGAGGAAGGCACCGAGGTGGTGGAGGTGCCGGTGGAGAAGATCCCCCAGGCCGAATCCGAGGCCCTGGCCCGGGCGCTCCTGGGCAGCGACCGCCCCTACGCCGAGGCGGAAGGGGCCTGGATCGCCCAGGAGTCCGGCGGCAACCCCTTCTTCATCGGCGAACTGAGCCGGCACCTGCGGTCGGGCATCCGGGAGCTGCACGGGCCCGGCGAGCACACCCTGGACGCCTACATCCTGTTCCGGGTGGCGTCCCTGCCGGAACCGTCCCGGATCCTGCTGGAGACCCTGGTGGTGGCCGGGCACCCGGTGGAATGGGACGTGCTCCGGCGCGCCTGCCGGATCGAGCCGGCCGGTCCGGAGGCCCTCACCCCGCTCCGGGCCGGCCACCTCATCAGCGCCCGGGGGCACAACGGCCTGCTGATCGAGCCCTACCACGACCGCATCCGGCAGTCCGTGCTGCGCGGCCTGCCCGAGGCCAAGGCCCGGGCCCTGCACCTGGCCCTGGCCCAGGCCATGGAGCAGGCGCCCAGGCCCGACGCCCAGGCCCTCTGCCTGCATTTCCAGGCCGCGGGGGAACGGGCCAAGGCTGGGGAGTACGCCCTGATGGCGGCGGAGCAGGCGGTGGCGGCCCTGGCCTTCGCCCGGGCGGCGGAGTTCTACCGGCGCGGACTGCTGCTGGGGGAACCCAAGGGGCTCGAATACCTGGAGATCCTGCTCAAGCTTGGGGACGCCCTGGCCAGCGCCGGGCTGGGCAACAAGGCCGCCCAGGTCTACCTGGAGGCCCTGCCCCTGGCCCCGGTCAAGGACTCCCTCCGCCTGCAGCGGCGCGCCTCCGAGGAGTTCTTCCGGAGCGGCCGGGTGGACCAGGGGGAGGCGGCCCTGGCCGCGGTCATGGACCGGATCGGCATGAAGCTGGTGCAGGCCCCCTGGCGCGCCCGGCTCGGGGAGCTATGGTGCCGGCTGCTCCTGCGGCTCCGGGGCCACGGGTTCCAGCGGCGGACCGAAGCCCAGGTCCCCCAGCGGGTCCTGGACCGCATCGACATCTGCTGGGCCGCGGCCATGGGGCTCGGGCCGGTGGACCACATCCGCGGCGGCGAGTTCCAGGCCCGGCACCTGCTCCTGGCCCTGCGCGCCGGCGAGCCGTTCCGGATCGTGCGCGCCCTGGCCCTGGAGACCATCTACGTCTCCCACCGGGGCCGGCGCAGCGGCAAGGCCATCCTGCGCATCCAGAACCTCACCCTGGCCCTGGCGGAGCGCATAGGCCACCCCAACCCGGTGAGCCGGGCCCTGGTGGCCGCCGGCACCGCCGCCCTCATGCTGGGCAAGTGGAAGGCCGCCGTGGGCCTCCTGGAGCGGGCCGAGACGCTGCTGAAGGACAACTGCACCGGCCTGGACTTCGAGCTGCACCAGGCCCAGTTCCACGCGCTCCTGGGGCGCCAGCAGATGGGCAGCCTGCGGGACATGGAGATCCGCCTGTCGGCCCGGATCCAGGCCGCCCAGGATAAGGGCGATCTGCTGGCCCTGACCAACCTGAAGACCCGCATCTCGCCCCAGGTGCACCTGGCCCACGACGAGCCGGCCCGGGCCCTGCGCGAGCTGGCGCAGACCATCGGCGAATGGTCCAGCGCGGGCTTCCACCTGCAGCACTACAACGCGCTGATCTCCAAGGTGGAGGTGCTGCTGTACGGCGGCGATCCGGAGCAGGCGCTGGCGGTGATCAAGGGGAACTGGCGGCTCCTGCGCCGCTCCATGCTGCTCAAGGTGCAGGGTGTCCGGGTCACCTGCCTGGAGCTGAGGGCCCGGGCGGCCCTGGCCCTGGTCCTGCGGTCGCAGCAGGATCCGGGACCGCGGGAGCGGCTGCTGCGCGCCGCCCACCGGGACATGCGCAGGATCGAGAAGGAGAAGGTCGGCTACGGCGATGCCCTGGCGCTGCGGCTGCGGGCCCTGGAGGCCCTGGCCGGGGCCCGTCCGGACGAGGCCGGGGCCCTGCTGTTCCAGGCCGAGCTGGCGTTCAAGGCCTGCGACATGGCCCTCCACGCCATGGTGGCCCGGCACCGCCGGGGCCGGATGGAGGGCCCGTCCGGGGCCGAGCAGGTGGAGGCGGCGGAGCGCTGGATGCGCGGGCAGAAGATCCTCAACCCGGCCCGCTTCGTGGGCATGCACATTCCTGGCTAGCAGCCGTTAGGTCGCTAGCGCGACCTTACGGCTCTGTAGTTTGGAATTTTCGTCCGGTCCAATCAATCCCTGCCGGTGGCTACGGAATCGTTCGTTCCGGTGCCCCGGGTTAGCGC
>PLUC01000057.1 GCA_003165415.1 Holophagaceae bacterium | reverse complement strand
GAGATGAACACCCGGCTGCAGGTGGAGCACCCCATCACCGAGATGATCACCGGCATCGACCTGTGCAAGGAGATGATCCGCAGCGCCGCCGGCTACCCCCTGGCCTTCCGCCAGGAGGACGTGCCCCTGCACGGCCACGCCCTGGAGTGCCGCATCTACGCCGAGGACCCGGACAACAAGTTCCTGCCCACCCCCGGCAAGATCCTGGGCCTGCGCGTCCCCGGCGGCCCCTGGGTGCGGGACGAGTCGGGCATGTACGAGGGCCTGGACGTGCCCATCCACTACGACCCCATGCTGTCCAAGCTGGTGGTGTGGGGCAGCACCCGGGAGCGCTGCATCACCCGCATGAGCCGGGCCCTGTCCGAATACTCGGTGAAGGGCATCAAGACCACCATCTCCTTCCACGCCCGGGTCATGAAGAACGAGAAATTCATCAAGGGCGACATCGACACCAACTTCATCGACACCCAGTTCCAGCCCCAGGACGCCGCCCGGATCAAGCCCCACGAGGACATCGCCCTGGTGGCCGCCGCCATCAAGGCCTTCCTGCGGGACAAGGACAAGACCCAGCGGATCATGGGCGGCGAATGCGAGTGCGAGGACCTCTCGCCCTGGAAGTCCAGCGGCAGAGTGCAGCGGCCGTCTGGCCTTTGACCGGGGGAATCCAATGGCCTACATCGCCACCCACCAAGGCAAGACCGTCCGGGTCAAGGTCCTGGAGACCGCTCCGGGGCTGTTCCGGGTGAGCCTGGGCGACCAGGACTACCACGTGGACTACCTGGAGCCCCAGCCCAACCTGCTTTCCCTCATCATCGACGGCCGCTCCTTCGAGGTGGACGTGGACGCCCCGCACCTCTCCGACCTGTTCGAAGTGGTCATCGAGGGGGACCACTTCGAGGTGGAGATGGTGGAAGAGAAGAAGAAGAAGCTGGCCATGAAGCTGTCCCGGGGCGCCAGCGGGCGCCAGGACCTGAAGTCGCCCATGGCCGGCAACGTGCGCCAGGTGCTGGCCCAGCCCGGGGACCGGGTGGCGGCGGGCCAGGTGCTGATCATTCTGGAAGCCATGAAGATGGAAAACGAGATCAAGTCGCCCATCGAAGGGATCGTCGGTTCCATGACCGCCAGGATCGAGAGCGCGGTGGCCGCCGGCGACCCCCTGTGCGTGGTGGAACCCTGGGAACCGCAATTCGACGAGGGCTAGGTGCCCTCCTTTGGGAGTCATGATCATGGCTGAGATTGTGAAAGTGCACGTGGAAGCGGGGTTGGCGATGGTGACCATCGACCGTCCGGAGGCGCTCAACGCCCTCAACGACGAGACCCTGGCGGGGCTGGAAGCGGCTTTCACCGCCCTGGGCAATGACAAGTCCGTGCGCGCAGTCATCCTCACCGGCGCCGGCAAGGCGTTCGTCGCCGGGGCCGACATCAAGGCCATGGCCGAAAACACCCCGAGGGAAGCCCGGGCCTTCGCCCGGCGGGGCCACCAGGTGTTCAGCCTGATCGAGGACTTCCCGCACCCGGTGATCGCCGCGGTGAACGGCTTCGCCCTGGGCGGCGGGTGCGAGCTGGCCATGGCCTGCGATCTGCGCATCGCCAGCGAGAAGGCCAGGGCCGGCCAGCCGGAAGTGAAGCTGGGCATCACCCCGGGCTGGGGCGGCACCCAGCGGCTGCCCAGGATCGTCGGCCGCTCGGCCGCCAAGTACCTGCTGTTCACCGGCGAGGTCATCACGGCCGCCCGGGCCCTGGAACTGGGGCTGTTCGACGAAGTGGTCGCCCCGGAGCAGCTCCTGCCCCGCTGTCTTGAAATCGCCAAGACCATCGCCGCCCGGGCGCCCGTGGCCGTCTCCTACTGCAAGGCGGCGATCAACCAGGGCGTCGAAGCCCCCCTGGCCCAGGGCCTCAGCTTCGAATCGGAGCTGTTCGCCCAGACCTTCGCCACCGCCGACCAGAAGACCGGTATGATGGCGTTCATTGAAAAGCGGGAGGACCCGCCATTCCAAGGAATCTGACCAGCCGCGCGACCGGCTGACCCTGGGGGGGACGCCATGGACCTGGACAGCCGGTTGCAGCAGGTTGCGGTGGTGGGCGCCGCGGGCAAGATGGGCAGCGGCATCGCCCTGCTGCTGGCCCTGGAACTGGGCTACCGGGCCCTGGAGCGCCCGGAGGCCACCTTCATCCTCAACCTCATCGACATGAACGACGCCGGGCTCCAGGGCCTGGTGCGCTACCTGCGGGACCAGGCTGCCAAGGACGGGGAGAAGCAGATCAACCGGCTGCGCGAGCTGTTCCGGAACCGGGCCGACCTGGTGGACAACGAAGACATGGTCCGGGAGTTCGTGTTCGAGGTGCTGCTGCGGGTCCGCACCGGCAAGACCCTGGACCTGGCCCGGGAATCCCTGCTGGTGTTCGAGGCGGCGTTCGAGACCGAGGACGTGAAGCTGTCCATATATAAGGACCTGGCCGGACGCTGCCGGCCGGAGGCCTGGTTCCTGAGCAACACCTCCTCCATCCCCCTGCAGGCCCTCAGCGAGGCCTGCGGTCTCCAGGGCCGGATGATCGGCTACCACTTCTACAACCCGCCCGCAGTGCAGAAGCTGGTGGAGGTGATCGCGCCCCGCGCCTGCTCCCCGGAGCTGGTCCAGCTGGCCTTCGAACTGGCCAGGCTGCTGCGCAAGCGCACCGTTCCTGCCAGCGACATCGCCGGCTTCATCGGCAACGGCCACTTCATCCGGGACGGGCTCTACGCCATCCGGGAGGTGGAGCGGCTGGCGCCGGAGCACGGCCTGGTGCCCGCGCTGTACATGGTGGACCGGGTCTCCCGGGACTTCCTGTTGCGGCCCATGGGCATCTTCCAGCTCATGGACTACGTGGGCATCGACGTGTTCCAGCTGATCACCCGGGTCATGACCAAGTACCTGGGGGAGGATCTGCACAGCGAGCTGCTGGAGCGCTACCTGGCCCTGGGCGTCAAGGGCGGCCAGACCTCCGGCGGCGCCCAGAAGCCCGGCTTCCTGGACTACCAGAAGGGCCGGCCCTCGGCCATCTTTGACCCGGACGCCCAGGGCTACGCGCCCCTGGAGGGCCCCTGGGTGCAGGCCGCCGCGGCCCGGCTGGGCCCGACCCCCGAGCCCGCCCTTTCCTGGAAGGCCCTGCAGATGGACCCGGACGCCGGGACCAAGCTGGCGGCTTGGTTCCAGGCCATCAAGGGCATGGACACCCTGGGCGCGGCCCTGGCCCGCAGGCACTACCAGGCCAGCCGGGAAACCGGCCTCAACCTGGTGCGCCAGGGCGTCGCCGGCAGCGCCGAGGATGTGAATGAAGTCCTGAAGCTGGGCTTCTTCCATCTCTACGGGCCGATCACCGATTACTTGTAAGGGGAACCCATGCCGGCCATGCCCAAGCCCGTCTTTCTCGCCGCGGGAGCCTACACCGTCAGCCTCGGCCCCGGCCGCAGGGAGTTCAATCCCCGCACCCCCCGCCCGGGGCTGGAGCACTATATCCGGTCGTCCGGCGAGGCCGTGCTGGCCCAGATCAGCGACCCCGGCCTCATCGACGAGGGGGTGATCGGCAATTTCATGGCCGCCCGGTTCAACCGCCAGGGCCACCTGGGCTCGCTCATGACCATCGTCCACCCGGCCCTGGAGTACAAGCCCGCCCTGCGGGTGGAGGGCGCCTGCGCCTCCGGGGGCCTGGCCCTGGCCACGGGCATCAAGAGCGTGCTCAGCGGCCTGGCCGACGTGGTGCTGGTCATGGGCGTGGAGGTGCAGAACACGGTCAAGTCCCTGTACTGCGCCGACTACCTGGCCGGCGCCGGATACTACGCGGGGGAGCGCAAGGCCGGCCCGGCCTACTTCTTCCCGGGGGAATTCTCCGTGCGGGCCGGCGCCTACGGGGCCATGATCGGCCCGGCCCTGGCCCGGCAGGCCATGGCCCGCTGGTACAAGAACGCCGTGGAGAACGCCCGGCTCAATCCCGCCGCCCAGGAGTACCACAACACCGTTCCGGACCTGCTGGCCCAGGGGCTCACCCCGCCCAACCCCAGGACCTTCACCGAACACCTGAACCTGTCCGACTGTTCCAAGGTCTCCGACGGCGCCGCCGCCATCCTGGTGGCCTCGGCGGAGGGCTACCGGCGCCTGGGCCTGGCCCGGGAGGACGTGGTGGAGGTGGCGGGCTTCAGCCAGGTGGCGGCCAACCTCACCACCCCGCCGCCGGACCTCACCGAGCAGACCACCAGCCGCGTGGCCGCGACCCGGGCCCTGGCCATGGCCGGCATCCAGGCGGAGGACGCCGGCATCTTCGAGGTGCACGACTGCTTCACCATCTCCGGCCTGCTCTCCATGGAGGCGCTGGGGTTGGCCAAGGCCGGGGGCGGCGCCGAGCTGGTGCTGTCGGGCGCCACCGAGCGCGCCGGCCGGTTCCCCACCAACACCGGCGGCGGCCTGGTGGGCTATGGCCACCCCACCGGCGCCAGCGGGGTGCGCATGGCCGTGGACCTCTGGATGCAGCTCACCGGCCGGGCCGGGGCCTTCCAGGTGCCGGTGGCCCGGGAGCATGGGATCCTGGCGTCCATGGGCGGCAACGATAAAACAGTGGTTTCCCTGGTGCTAAGGCGATAAATAATTAGTATATGGGGTGCAGCCCTTCTTCGGGAGTCCTCGAATGAGCCTCAGCCCCCCCCGTCTTGCCGGAACCCGGCATGTCCTCATGGCCGCCATGCTCACCCTGGCCTTCATCCCCGCCCGGGCCACGGATGTCCTCGCCATCATCGACCGGTCCCCCCACGGCCTGTGGCGCCTGGTGCTGGACACGCCGGCGGGCGGGGCGGCCGCCTGCAAGGGCACCATCGAGGTGGAGCGGAAGGGGATCGTGGAGGCGCACCTGACGTCCCCGGGAGACAAATTCGACATCCTCAACGACACGCCCTACCTCCTGGTGTTCAAGCGGACCGACGCCGGCGAGTTCGTCCAGCAGTTCAGCCTCCAGGATTCCAGGAAGAAGTCCCAGAGCTTCACCGCCGTGGTGGAGAGCGCCCGGGGCCGGGGGGCGGTCAGGACCATCCGCATCCGGCCCGCCAAGTTGCCCTCGGGCGAAGCCCCGGGCGCCGCCTACGTGGCGGCCATGCAGGCGACCTTCCGCTACGACCTGGACAGCTACTTCCTGGAGATCCTCAAGGACTACATGCCCTAATTCCGGACAGGACCCGGGCTTCACCTATACTAAGGGCCCTGGGAGCCCTGCCCATGTCCGGTTCCGACCCCGATCTCAAGACCCTTGTCGACGAACTGAACCGCGGCCTGCCGTCGGCCCGGGCGGCCGGCCAGGTTCCGGAGGGGTCGGGGCTGGATCCGGTGCTGACCCATGCCGCGCAGCAGGGGGCCTCGGACCTGCTCCTGGTGGTGGGGGCGCCC
The DNA here is from genome assembly GCA_003165415.1 of Holophagaceae bacterium. Lineage (GTDB taxonomy): Bacteria > Acidobacteriota > Holophagae > Holophagales > Holophagaceae > Mesoterricola. The sequence continues at coordinate 5,370 of PLUC01000057.1, read as the reverse complement.
ATCGCCCTCCGGATCAACGGCCGGCTGACCCTCACCGGGGGAACGGCGCTGGAGGACGAGGATATCCACGGTTTCCTGCTCCCGCTCCTCACCGCCCGGCAGCACCAGGAACTGCAGCGCAGCAAGTCCGTGGATTTCTGCTTCCAGCGGGATGGCATCGGCCGGTTCCGGGCCAACCTGCACTTCCAGCGGGGCACCCTGGCCGGGAGCATCCGCCTGCTGCCGGCCCGGATCCCCACCCTGGAGACGCTGCACCTGCCGCCCACCCTGCGCCGCTGGACGGAGTCCCGGCAGGGCCTGGTGCTGGTGACCGGGGCCACCGGGTCGGGCAAGAGCTCCACCCTGGCCGCCCTCATCGACATCGTCAACTGCGAACGGCGCGACCACATCGTCACCATCGAGGACCCGGTGGAGTATCTGCACCTCAACCGGAGCGCCATCGTCGAGCAGATCGAAGTGGGCCAGGACGCGCCGGACTTCGCCAGCTCCCTGCGCAGCATCGTGCGCCAGAACCCCGACGTGATCCTGGTGGGCGAGATGCGCGACCCGGAAACCATCGCCACCGTGCTCACCGCCGCCGAGACCGGCCACCTGGTGCTCTCCACCCTGCACACCAACGACGCCTCCCAGGCCGTGTCCCGGATCCTGGACTCCTTCCCCCAGGGCAACCAGCTCCAGATCCGCCAGCAGTTGTCCCTGGCCCTGCTGGCCATCGTGGCCCAGCAGCTGGTGCCCACCCGGGACGGCCGTGGCCGCTGGCCAGCGGTGGAGATCCTCACCGCCAGCCACGCAGTCCGCAACATGATCCGCAAGGGTGACGACCACCAGATCTACTCCGCCATCTCCACCAGCCGAGCCGAAGGGATGATCACCATGGAACAGTCCCTGGCGGAGCTGGTGCGGACCGGCCAGATCACCCGGGAGACGGCCATGGCCCATTGTTTCCGGCCGGACGAGCTGCCGAGGTACCTCAAGTAGCGGTCAGTGCCAATGCCTCCAGGGCCCCAGGCGGATCCCTCCGAACTCCGACAGGATCCCGAAAGCGGAAAGCAGCCAGAGGACCACGCAGATGACGACGATGGCGTTGAGGATCCGCTTGATCGTCGGCTGCATCGGGATGTAGGTGTTGATCAGCCAGAGCAGCACCCCGACCACGATCAGCACAACGACAAGATGGCTTAGCAGCATGGCTTCTCCGTGCGTGAACGTTTCAGAACAGGATGAGGGCGGCGCCTGCGGCCAGGGCGAACGTTTGGATGATTTTCATGTGGGGCTCCTTGAGGGGTGGGCGGAGGGAATGGCGCTGCCGAGGCCGAAAGGCCTGGGCTACCTTTGAATGAAACTGGGGTGGATGAGATTCTCCATGGAGAACAGCTCCTCCCACTTCTCCTGGGTGATGAGCTGGCGCTCCAGGACGGCGATCTGGTGGATGGACTTGCCCTGGGCGAAACCCTCCCGGGCGATCTCGGAGCATTGCTTGTAGCCCAGGATCGGGCTCAGCAGGGTGACGATGCCCAGGCTGCCGAGGACCATGCTCCGGGTGTGCTCGGGGTTCGCGGTGATGCCGGTGATGCACTTGTCGCGCAGGGTCTTGACCGCGTTCTCCATGATCTTGATGGAAGTGAACAGGGCGAACACCAGGACCGGCTCCATGACGTTGAGCTGGAGCTGGCCCGCGGAGGCGGCCAGGGTGATGGTGAGATCGGCGCCGATGACGTAGAAGCTGGCCTGGTTCACCACCTCGGGAATCACGGGGTTGACCTTGCCGGGCATGATGGAGGAGCCCGGCTGCAACTGGGGGAGGTTGATCTCGTTGAGGCCGCAGCGGGGGCCCGAGGCCAGCAGGCGCAGGTCGTTGCATATCTTGGAAAGTTTCACCGCCGTGCGCTTGAGGACGCTGGAGAGCTGCACATAGGCGCCTTCGTCCGAGGTGGCTTCCACCAGGTCCGGCGACAGCCTGAGGTCGATCCCGGTGAGGGCGCGAAGGTGTTGCACCACCCGGTCCGGGTACCCCGGGGGCGCGTTGAGCGAGGTGCCGATGGCGGTGGCGCCCATGTTCACTTCGGCCAGCAGGCCCTTGCCGTCCTCGATGCGGGCCAGTTCCTCGTCCAGGTTGGTGGCGAAGCCGTTGAATTCCTCGCCCAGGGACATGGGCACGGCGTCCTGCAGATGGGTGCGGCCCATCTTCAGCACCTTGGTGAACTCGGTCCCCTTGTCGCGGAACGCGTCCCGCAGCCGGGCCAGGGCCTGGGAGTAGCTGCCGAGGCGGTTGATGAGGGCGATGCGGAAGGCCGTCGGGAAAGCGTCGTTGGTGGACTGGGAACAGTTCACGTGGTCGTTGGGGCTTACCCGCCGGTACTCGCCCTTGGGGCGTCCCAGGTGCTCCAGCGCCAGGTTGGCGATGACCTCGTTGACATTCATGTTGGTGCTGGTGCCCGCTCCGCCCTGGATCATGTCCGTGGGGAACTGGTCGAGGAATTCCCCGGCGATGATCCGGTCGCAGCCATGGACGATGGCGTCCGCCACGTCGGCCGGCAGGATCCCCAGATCCCGGTTGGCCAAGGCCGCGGCCTTCTTCACGTAGCCGAAAGCCTGGATGAAGAAGGGCTCCGCGGACACGGGCACGCCCGTGATCTGGAAGTTCTCGATTCCCCTCAGGGTCTGCACGCCGTAATAGATGTTGTCGGGGATCTCGCGCTCCCCGATGAAATCCTTCTCGACTCGGCTGGGCATGACAGGGCTCCCGGTGCTCCACCTGAAGTCTGGCGCGAGCTCCTGGACCTTTGGCACGTCACATGCCACAACATAAGTGCAATTTTTTTATATAATTAATGGCAACAGCCCATCGGCCGCTCTGACCCATTCAATCGAAATGATTGGACATTGCCTTCAATCTGAATCACTGGCCGGTCACGGACCCAAGCTGAAGAAGAACTGCAGATCCGAGTTGGTCAGCCCGCCCTTGCCCCCACTGCTCCCACCCGGCCCAGCTGCCGCCGTCGCTGAACTCCGCATGGCCGTCCGGGAACAGGGTCGCGTCGCTGAAGCCCTTGTCGGTGTGATGCAACCATCCTGGCTAGCAGCAAACAAGGCTACCGCACATTCATGCGGTCGGCTGTTTCTCTCCGACTTCATCGAGCTTCAGGTCCTTGGTTTCAGGGGAGAAGAACAGGCTGATGAAGGTCATGATCGCGCCGATGGTCATGATCACGGCCGGAGATAGCCACATGTCCTGTCCCTCGATCGCCGCTATGAACGGGATCTTGTGCGCCCACCATACGTAGACGCTGAACCAGGCGCCCAGCAGCGCGCCGGCGGAGTAGCCGAAGCCGACGCCCGCGGCGCGCCGCTTGGTCGGGAAGCGCTCGCAGAGGTAGGCGGGAACCACGCCCCACGCCAGCTTGAGCATCGCCGCCATGACGGTGCCCAGGACGGCCATCCATAGATTTCGCGCGATGGCGGCATGATAAAGAACGTAGAACACGGGAATCCCGAACACCACGAGGAAGACGCAATACCACTGGGTCAGACCCTTTCTACCGGTGCGATCCGACAGCCAGCCATAGAAGTTGTAGCCCAGGAAAGCCATGAACAGCGCGAATCCGTATATCAGGCTGTAGGTCGTGGTGTCGAAGCCCCGCCCTTTCAGGGTCAGGATGTTGGGCAGGAATCCGTAGACCGAATAGTCGGTCAGGAACAGCCCAGTCATGAAGAAGAAGACCTGGAGGAAGTCGAACACTTGCGGCTTCTTGAACAGGTTCAGGAATGGCGACTTCTCGATCTTGCCCAGCGACTTGGCCTTCTCGAATTCTGGCGACTCGTGGAGATGCCTTCGGATATAAAGCGCGAACAGCACCGGAATGACCCCGGATACGAACATAATGCGCCAGCCGTATGCGACCAGGGCTTCCTTGGTGGACAGGAAAGAAACGAGGGCGAAGACTAAGGAACCCAGGACATAGCCAGCGGGGAAGCCGGACTGGATGAAGCCGCCGATCGTTCCGCGTTTTTTCTGCGGGGCGTATTCAATGGCGAAGGTATGACCCACCGCATATTCCCCGCCGAAGAAGACGCCCATCAGGAGCCGGAGGATGGCGAACAGGATATAGGACCAGACGCCTATCTGGGCGTAGGTCGGCAGGAAGCCCGCCAGGACAGACAACACGCCCACGCCGCCAATGGTGAACATCAGGAGGAAACGGCGGCCGATTTTGTCGGCATAACGACCAAAGATGGCCGAACCGATCGGCCGCGACGCCATGGTAATGGAATAGGTGAAGACGATGATGATGTACTGCCAAGCCGCGCTGCCGCTGGGTGAAATGAAAACCTTTACCAGGATAGGGGCCATGACCAGAACCAGCGCCATGTCGTAGGCGTCCAGCATGAACCCCAGAAACTGGGAGATCATGGCCATTTTTGCGTCTTTGCTCATCGTTTGCGATTCCGCCATTGGGACCTCCTGGATCCTTGGAAATGAATTGATGTTGGGAAACGCCTTGCCAACCGGTTCAAGGGACCGGGAACGAACAAGTAAATCACAGCAATCCAAAAGGTTTGTCCACCCGGGAGGCCATTTGGGTGTTGAGATTTGAAAGGCGAAGTAACAATACGCTCGTATGGAAGAGCCGTCAAAGATTTTTCGCTGCTTAAGCATTTTAAATTTTATATTAATTCATTTTCCACGTTACAAGGGCCTGTGAGCGCGCCGGGACCCTGGTATGAAAACTACGCCACTCAGGGCTTCAGCCTGAAGAAGAACTGCAGATCCGAGTTGGTCAGCCCGCCCTTGCCCCACTGCTCCCACCCGGCCCAGCCTCCGCCGTCGCTGAACTCCGCATGGCCGTCGGCGAACAGGGTCGCGTCGCTGAAGCCCTTGTCGGTGCCCTTGCGCATGGGGAAGGCCTCGTACTGGCCATTCACCGGGGCGCCCAGCACCAGGTGGTAGGTCCTGCCCGAAGCCAGGGTCTGGGGCTCCGGGAAGGTGAAGGTGACCCATTCGCAGCCGCCCAGGGAGGCGGTGGGCGTGCAGGGGGGCAAGGGCCCCTGGGCGCTCCCCTCCGCCAGCGGCTTGCCGTCCCCCTGCTCCAGGCGCAGGGACAGGGGATCGTTCCCCGACAGCCGCCGCACCCGCGCGGACACCGAGACCGCCTTGCGCGCCGGGCCGGTGACGGTGAAGGTCTCCCGCACCGCCGCCGGGCCTTGGATGAGCTTGGGCGCCCCCATCCAGAACTCCATGTAGCCCATGCCCTGGGACTGGCCGCCGGCGTAGTCGATTTCCAGGATGGGGGTGAAGCCCTCCCGGCTGCCGGGGGTGCGGCGGATGGTCCAGGCCGGGCTGACCTTGCTGCGCATGAGCATGGCCCAGTC
>PLUC01000249.1 GCA_003165415.1 Holophagaceae bacterium | reverse complement strand
ACCCCGCCAACCTTGCATTCGACCCCGGACACGGCCCCGCTTGTGATCCAACCATCCGCCGTCATCATGCCTTCGGCCAAGGCACCGGCCGAGCTGGCTTTCTCATCATCACCAGTGGGAGCCGGGCGAAAGGGCGAGCCTGGCACCGTGCAGGTCCGCCAGGCGCAACCCGTTTGAAGGGCGATGCTATGCCGCCAGTGATCATTACAAGATGACTGTCATCATCAACAGCGGGGGTCGGTACCCCGTTTTGCGCCCGGCAGCCCGCTGAAGGCCCCAGTCAGTGGGCTGGTCATGGGCCTGGCGAGCTGGCCCTTGACTCGCCTAAACAAGTCAATACACTGTATTGATGATCCGCTTCGAATGGGACCCTCTCAAAGCAGCAGCGAACCTGAAGAAACACTCGGTCTCCTTCGAGGAGGCCCAATCCATCTTTCACGACGAGTTTGCTGTCCAGTTCTTTGACGATGAGCATTCGACCACTGAAGACCGTTTCCTCATGCTCGGTTTGAGTTCCAAGGCGAGGCTTCTTCTCGTCTGCCACTGCGAGCAAGAGTCTGCAAATACCATCCGCATCATTTCCGCGCGCCGGGCTACGAATCGTGAGAGCGCCTTCTATGGAGGTGAATAGCCATGAAACCTGAATACGATCTTTCCCAAATGAAGTCGCGCAAGAATCCTTACGCTTCGAAGCTCAAAAAGCCCGTCACCATGCGCCTCTCCGAGGAGGTTGTACTCTACTTCAAGGATATGGCGATGGAGGCCGGTGTCCCTTACCAGAGCCTCATCAACCTGTATCTCCGTGACTGCGTGGCTCAGCATCGCAAGGTCAAAATCGCTTGGCAGGCCAAGCCCAACCCCCGCGTCTAATCCAGTCGTGCCGCGGGTTTCAGCGATCATTTCAGGGCCATCTTGCCTAACCTTGCATTCGACCTCGGACACGGCCCCGTTTCCGATCCAACCATCCGCTTCCATCATGCCATCAGTCATCCTCCTCTCAACGCGCCGCCAGGGGCCGTGCCGGTCAATGCTGGCGTTAGGCCCAGCCGGGGCGCCGACTCACCGATGCACGCAATGATGCAGCGTATCGGTGCATGCAGTGGCAATCACGCGATGCCCCGAAACAACCATGGGCATTGGTTCTGCGGTCTGCAGGCGCAAACCAGTTGAAGGGCGCGTGGATGATCAAGGTATCGGCATTCAATTCGAGGAGCCGCCCTCAAAGGCAGCGGCCGAGCTGGCTTTCTCATCATCACCAGTGGGAACGGGGTAAGCCGGGCTTTTCGGTAGGGTGCTGGCGTGCCAGGCGCAAATGGTTTGGCGGTCCGAGCTATGCCGCCAGTGGGCATCTCAAGATCCCTGTCAAAATCACCAATGGGAGTCGGACTGGTCTTCCAGGATCCTCGCGCCTTTCCGCCGCGCGGCCCGGGCGTAGGCGGAGCCAAGGGCATAGCCATCGACAAAGGCATCCTCGGGCATGAAGAAAATTTCTTCATCACCATCCAGATGGAGCCACCGGACCAGCTCCCGGGCTTCAACCGGCGAGATTCGCAGGATCTTCTCCCCCTGGGCGACGGCCGCGGCCATCAGTTCCCGGTGGGCTCTTAGCACCGGTTCGGACGCGCCCACATACAGGCTTCCCGTCCTCCTGACTCCCAAGTCGTCGCCGCTTTCCGCTTCCAGCATGCGCAGATCCTCGTAGGTCTGCCGGACCAGGGGCAGCAGGCAGGGGTTCGCGCGAGCCCGGGTGAGCAACCCGGCGGCTCGGCTGGTGGCGGCCTGGGCGATCCCCCTACGTTCCAGCACCAGCGGATTCAGTCCCGCCCCGGCCAGGTGATAGGCGATGGCGCAGCCCAAACGGCTGCGAGGGCCCGGCGCCAAGGCCGTCTCAGCATCCCTCAAAGCAGGGAGGAACATGACGGGCAGGGACTCCAGGAGTTCAGGAGGGACGGTCTGGCTGTCCCCTCCTTCCGGGCCACCCCAGCGCCGCACGGCGAACCGCTTTTTTACTGCGTTCCAGGTCGCCTCAAAGTGAAACAACCCACGCATTCTCTATCTTTCTCTCAGGCCCCGTCACGAGCCAGGGGATTCTGGGCTTGCGTCTCCCCAATTTAAGGGAACCATGTCGTCCTACGATTTCAACCCCCTCCTTCTGGATGCCTTGTCCTCCACCGAGCAAAACAGTGACCTCGCCCGCGCCTTGCATGGTCTGGTTCACGCCCCCCTCCCTCCCGAGGCGCTACCGCAACTTGGGAACATCGCCGGAGTGATCTACCTGGAGTCGTTCAGCGAGGTCGAGGTGATGGGCGACCTGCTGGGGAACGACCGCCAGCACCACACAGGGCGGGCCGGTGTACTGATAGGGGTTGGGGCCTAGCCATGCTATCTTGGGCCACGGGTGCTACCGGCCGACCCCGCCTAGCAAGACGAGCCCGGGGGCATATTTGGGGGCATCTACTGACCTTCAAATTCGTAAATACAAGCAAGATTTAATCTTGCACTGACCTTTCGGTGCCCTGCGGGCCACCAAAAAAGAAGCTAACCCCTGATTTTTCAGGTGTTAGCGACCCAGTCACTCCCTCCGCTGTTCAAGCATATGGAATAGCTGGGCCCTGGCCTTCTCGTCCTCCCAGCGGCCCACAGTCAGGGCCACCTGGCGTGCCACTTCCTCGATGAGGCTGCGTTCCTCCTGAAGGAAGGGGCCCTCATCGAAAATCGGCATTTCGCGGCTGTACGCCACCTGGACCCGGCCCCGTACCCGGTCCCCCACCCGCAGGGGAGCCTCCTGGATCCAGGGGGTCTCCTGGAAGGTTGGCGTGGCAAAGGGGCGCCCGTCGAGGCTGATGCGCCCGGAGGTGATATCGGGGTACTGCCAGGCCGGGGGAAGCAAGCCCACAATCTCTTTGAGCTGCTCGTCCAGGGCCAGGTCGGGACGCTGGGAGACTTGGGCGATGCCGTAGAGGCAGTCCAGCTCCTTGACCCTTTCGCGCAGGGCCCACTGGGAGGCTTGGAAGGCCAGAGCTACCCCCAAGGTCTCCCCAACAGCCTCGAAGAAGGGCAGGTCGTCCCGGGTGAAGCTCTCGGCCTTTCGGAAGCCCAGGTGGAGGATGCTCCGGGTGCGATCATCCACGGGCACCGGAACGATGGCCAGGGAGAGGTAGTCTCCTCCCAGGACCAGGGACCGGGCCTGGGCGTCCTGCCGGTCCTCCCTGAGGAGGATGGGGCGCGTGGCGTCACCCGTCCAGAAGCTCCCGCCCCGAGTGAAGAAGGGGGAGGCGGCCAGGAACTGGCCTCGGAGCATGGCGTCCAGGATGGGATCAATGGGGGCGGTCCCCTGGGGATCGGGGACAGGGGCTTCAGGCTGCTGGGTGGGGGCGTCGCAGAGGAAACGGGAGGCGCCACCTTCCACCGTGGCCCGGCAGCGGTAGGTCCGTCCCGCGTCCTCCAGGCGCACTTCCAGGAGATCACACCCCAGGAATTCCATGATGGAACCGCTGGCCATCTGGAGGAACTCTGGTCTCATGTACCTCTGGTTCGCCATGGAAAACAGCCGGTGAAGGAGGTCCCTGAAGCGCAGGGAGTGCGCTCCGGCGCGGAGCTGGAATGGATGGCCGTCCTGGGTGGCTGGGCTCATGCCGGATGCCCTCCGAATGGGGACCTTGGGACTCGAGGATCCAGGGTTGATGACCCTCATTCTGCCCGAAGTGGGCAGGAGTTATCAGTGCTATGATCCGGGTATCCCCGAAACCCTTCGGAAATCCTCCCCAGGCCACCCCCAGGCGGGCCACGTGGAAGGCGCCATGAGAGACCCGATCCTAGATGCGCTGCTCGGCGCCCCGGAACAGACCGAGATCCCCTTCGAGGCCCTGATGCCCAAACGGGTGAAGAACCTGCTGCTGGTCACCAGCCTCTACGACAGCTACACCTTCATCGAGGATGGGCGCCTGTCCGAGATGCTGCTGGGGGAGTTTCTGGAGCTCCACCTCCAGTCCTCCCCCAACATCCGGCGAGTGTCCACCGCGCGGGAAGCCCTGGACCTCATTGGGCGGGAGCCCTTCGACCTGGTGATTTCCATGCCGAGGGTGGGGGACATGAACGTGCGGGAGTTCGGCCCCGCGGTGCAGGCCCTGACCCCGGGCCTGCCCGTGATCCTCCTGGCCAGCAGTCTCCGGGAGCTGGGCCAGCTCCAAGATGTGGGGCGGCTCCAGGGGATCCAGGAGGTCTTCGTGTGGCTGGGGGACGTGTCCCTTTTCCTGGCCATGGTCAAGTGCGTGGAAGACCGCATGAACGCCCTGCACGACGCCCGCCTCGCGGGGGTCAAGTGCATCCTGGTGGTGGAGGACAACATCCCCTTCTACTCTGCCAGCCTCCCCGTGCTGTACACCGAGGTCATGAAACAGACCCTCGGTCCCATGGCCGAGGGCGTGAACCGCACGCAGCGCGTCCTTCGCCGCCGGGCCCGGCCCAAGATCCTCCTGGCCCACACCTTCGAGGAGGCCATGGCCACCCTGGAGACCCATGGGGAGGCCTTGGCCGCGCTGATCCTGGATGCCGCCTTCCCCCGGGCCGGGAGCGTGGACATCGCCGCGGGCCGGGCTTTGGCAGCGGCGGTGGCGGAGCGCTTTCCGGACCTGCCCATCCTCGTCCAGTCCAACGGCGAGTACTGGACTCCTGGAGAGGGGGTCCCGGCCACCTTCCTGGACAAGGCCTCGCCCGGCCTGGCCAAGAGCCAGCTGGCCTTCCTGGAGGAACACCTGGGCTTCGGGGAGTTTGTCTTCCGCCTTGCGGACGGCTCAGTGGCGGCCCGGGCCCAGGACCTCCGCAGCCTTGAGTGGGCCGTCCAGGCCGTGCCTGACGCGTGTCTCGAGGTTCACGCCCGCCGAGGAGAATTCAGCCGCTGGGTCCTGGCCCACGCCGAGTTCGAACTGGCCAAGACCCTGGACCTCATCGTGGCCGACGGACCCCCGGTGCCCGAGCTGCGACGGCGGATCCTTGAGGCGCTTTCCGCCCACCGGGCCAGGAGCGCTGCCGGGGTGGTGACCGAGTTCTCGGCTTCTGGTTTCGAAGGCGGGACGAGGTTCGCGCGGGTGGGCGCGGGCTCTCTGGGAGGCAAAGGCCGGGGCCTGGCCTTCATCAACTCCCTGCTCAACTCTTACGGGTTGGAGACCCGGATCCCGGACATCCGCATCGGCGTGCCACCTACGCTCGTGCTGGCCACGGACGTGTTCGACCAGTTCATGAAGGCTTCGAATCTCACCGCGTTCGCCCTGAAGGAGACCGATGACGAGAAGATATCCCGCGCCTTCCTGGCCGCGGAGCTGCCCCGGGACGTGGTGGATGCACTCTGGACCTTCCTGGACTGGGTGCGCTACCCCCTGGCGGTGCGGTCCTCCAGCCTGCTGGAGGACGCGTCCTACCAGCCTTTCGCGGGGATCTACGAAACGTACATGATCCCCAACAACGACGAGGATCCCGAGGTGCGCCTCGCCCAGCTTGGCGACGCCATCAAGATGGTCTACGCCTCTACCTACCGCTCCGACGCCAAGGCCTACATTCAGTCCACCCCCAACCACCTGGAGGAGGAGAAGATGGCGGTGGTGATCCAGCAGGTGGCGGGCCGCAGACACGGCCGGTACCTCTACCCTGACTTCGCGGGGGTGGGTCGCTCGCTGAATTTCTATCCCATGCCCGGCATGAAGCCCGAAGAGGGCATCGGCTCTGTGGCCCTGGGCCTGGGCATGACCGTGGTGGACGGCGGTCGTTGCGCGCGCTTCTGCCCCGCCCAGCCCTCCAAGCCCCTGCAATGGTTCTCCCCTGAGGACTACCTGGAGAACGCCCAGCGGGAGTTCATCGCCCTGGACCTGGAGGGCGGCAAGGTGGACCCGGTCACGGGCGGCGCGATGCTCAACCTGGCCACCCTGGACCTCCGGACCGCCAAGGAGCACGGTACCCTCTACCCAGTTGGTGGCGTCTATTCCGCGGACAACGACGCCATCTACGACGGCTGCTCCCGACCCGGCGTGTCCCTGGTGACCATGGCCGGCGTGTTCAAGGGCCTGGTCTTCCCCCTGGGGGAGGTGCTCACCCTGCTCCTGAAGGTGGGGGAAGTGGCCAATTCCTGCCCCGTGGAGATGGAGTTCGCGGTCTGCTTGGGCAGCGGCCCGAACCGGACCCACGAATTCAATTTTCTCCAGATCCGGCCCATGGTCATGGGCACGGACGCCCAGGACATCGATATGGGTTCCCTGGTCCCGGAGCAGGCCCTCTGCACCGCACGCATGGCAATGGGCAACGGGTTCCTGGAGGGGGTGAGAGACCTGGTCTACGTGCGGCCCGATCGGTTCGAGCGGGCCTTGACCCCGGTCATCGCGGGGGAGGTAGGGGAGATGAATAAGCGGCTGAAGGCCGCCGGGCGCCCCTACCTGCTCGTTGGGCCAGGTCGCTGGGGTTCCTCGGACCCGTGGCTGGGCATTCCGGTCACCTGGGGCCAGATCGCCGGCGTACGCTGCATCGTGGAGACCGACATGGGGGACATGCACGTGGATCCTTCCCAAGGCTCCCACTTCTTCCAGAACATCATGGCCTTCGGTATCGGGTACCTCACGTTGGAGACGCGCGGCGCCGTCGACCGGGTGGATTTCGCATGGCTGGAGGCCCAGCCCGCAGAGTCGGAGACGGCCCACCTGCGACATTTGAGATTCGACGAGCCTTTCCAGATCGCACTGAATGGAAGGCGGAACCAGGGGTTGGTCCTCAAGCCGGGATTCACTCTGGGGACGGGCTGAACGGAGCGGCGGAGGGTCGGGTTAGCAAGGGAATGACCCAGACTTCAGGCCAGGTTCACGTTGCGGCGGAACAACCTGAAATGCACAGGTTATCCCACAACGGCTGCTAAGCTTGTGCGCGGGAACCGGAAATCAACCCGCTGTTGCTTCACAGGAATGCAAATCGCAACACCCGGACTGGGCCATGACTGGAAGGCACCTTCTGACCGCCTGCGCGGGCCTCGGACTCCTGGCGGCCTGGGTGGGGTGCGCCGCCCCGGCGGCGCCGCCCCAGACCCTCGAAAGGGGGCGCAAGATCGATCGCGCGACCCTGGAGGGCTTCCAGCGCGGCGTCACCACCCGCAAGCAGGCCCTGGAGATCCTCGGGCCACCGGCCAGGACTTCCACCGATGCCCAGGACGGGAGCACCACCTGCTCCTGGGACTATGTTCATGTGGACGCCCAGGGGTCCACCGCGATCCTCACCACCCTCAAGTTCGGACCGGACGACCGGCTCCAGATCAAGATGGTCAACCAGAGCAGTCATGTCAGGGGCAGCGGTAGACCACCGAGTTGATGTTCATCCCGGCGCCCACCGAGGCGAACACCGCCGTGGCGCCGCTGGCCAGGGCGTGGTCGGCCAGCTCGCCACGCTGGATGAGGTCCAGCAGGGTCGGCAGGGTGGCCACCGAACTGTTGCCCAGCCAGGAGATGGTCATGGGCATGATCCCGGCCGGGATGTCCTTGGCGCCGTAGAGCCGGAACAGGCGCTTGAGGATGGCCTCGTCCATCTTGCCGTTGGCCTGGTGCAGCAGCACCTTGTCCACGTCCGCCAGGGTGAGGCCGGCCCGCTCCAGGCTCTGCCGGACCACCCCGGGCACCGTGGTCAGGGCATACTCGTAGAGCTTCCGGCCCTGCATCTTCAGGCACAGCCGGTGGTCGCCGGCCTCCGGGTTGAAGGAGGCGCCCATCCAGAGCAGGCGCGAATGCTCCAGGGTGTCGGAGCGCACGGCGTGGGCCAGGATGCCCACGGGCTCGGCGCTGAGGCGCCCCTCCAGCACCACCGCCCCGGCGCCGTCCGCGTAGATCATGCTGTCCCGGTCATAGGGGTCGGAGATGCGGGACAGGGTTTCGGCCCCGATCACCAGGGCCCGCTTCGCGTCCCCGGAGCGGAGGAAGTAGTTGGCCTGGATCACCGCCTGGAGCCAGCCGGGACAGCCGAAGGCGAGGTCGTAGCAGACGCAGGCCGGGTTGGCGATGCGCAGCTGGTTCTTGACCCGGGCGGCGAGGCTCGGGACCTGGTCGGAGCGCAGGTTGTCGGCGCGGACGTCCCCGAAGTTGTGGGCGACGATGACGTAGTCCAGGGTTTCCGGATCGATCGCCGCCGAATCCAGGGCCTTGGCGGCGGCCCGGAAAGCCAGGTCGGAGGCGACCAGGTCATCGTCCACGTAGCGGCGCTCGGAGATGTCGGTGATCTCCCTCAGCTTGGCGACGATCTTCGGGAGCGCCTCGGGGGCGAAGGGCACGCCGTAGTCTTCGAAGAAGCCGTGGCCCAGGAAGTCTTCATTCAGGATGGCCCGCGCGGGGATGCAGCTTCCGGTCCCGATGATCACGGTCTGCGGTTGTGACGACAGGTCGCTGCGGGACGCGTTTGACGAACTCATGAAGTCCTCCCAGGAAAATACTACCTGGACTTGGCTTCCCGTGGCCTGTTTGTGTCGTCAGTTACATATTCCGGAGCCGGGAGAGGCGCCGGGGCAGGGCCTCTGCGGGCTGGTTCCTGTCTGGCTATTTGAAGACCTCCAGGGCCTGGTCGAAATCCATGATCAGGTCCTCCGGGCTTTCGATCCCCACCGAGACCCGCATCAGGCCGAAGGTGAGACCCATCAAAAGTATAAATGGGCCCGGAGCGGCCGGCCCGGGCCGGTGCTGGTGGACATCACCAAGGACGCCCAGCTGGCCAGCGCCGAGCTGGACTGGGACGCGGCGGAGCCCATCCGGCACCTGCGCCACCTGCTCCCGAAGGTGCCCCGGGCTCAGCTGAACCAGGCCCTGGCCATGATCCGGGCCGCCCACCGGCCGCTGATCCTGGCCGGCCACGGGGTCATCCTCTCCGGGGCCAGCGAAGCCCTGATCCACTTCGCCGAAACGGCGCGGATCCCGGTAGCCGCCACCCTCCTGGGCCTGGGCGGCTTCCCGGCGGGCCACCCGCTGTTCCTGGGGTTCATGGGCATGCACGGCTCCCCCTGGACCAACCTGGCCATCCAGGAGGCGGACCTGCTGCTGGCCTTCGGCATGCGCTTCGACGAC
>PLUC01000013.1 GCA_003165415.1 Holophagaceae bacterium | reverse complement strand
TGCCTAACCTTGCATTCGACCTCGGACACGGCCCCGTTTCTGATCCAACCATCCGCCGTCATCATGCCTTCGGCCAAGGTGCCGCTCCCCTCGATCCTGGCCCGGGCTGAGATCCAGCGAGTCCTGGACGGCTTCACCAACGCCAAGTACCGCATGTTCTTCACCCTGATCTACGCGACCGGCCTCCGGATCACCGAGGCCAGCCTGCTGGAGACCTGCGACATTGACGCCATCCAGCAGGTGATCCATGTCCGCAACGGCAAGGGCGGCAAGGATCGGTTGGTGCCCATGAGTGGCAAGCTCTACGGGCTGCTCCGGGCCTACTACAAGCACGAGCAGACGCCGAAGCCATGGTTGTTCGCCTCCAAGTCGGGCAAGCCCATCACCCTGGAGACCGCCCGGAGGGCCCTGTTGTGCGCCTCGGCCGTCTCGGGCATCGGCAAGGTGGTCAATCCGCACCTGCTGCGCCACGCCTTCGCCACCCACCTGCTGGAGAATGGCACCGACCTGCGCAAGATCCAGGTGGTCCTGGGGCACGGCAGCATCCGGTCCACGCAGATCTACACCCAGGTGGTCCCGAGCCAGATCGCCGCCGTGCGCAGCCCGCTGGAGGATCTGCCGGATTGAGCCGGTGGGCTTCACCCGCCCTCGGTTCGACATCGCCGATATCGTCCGTCTGCACCGCAGCGCCCTGGAAGCCCGGTATCCATTGAACCGGCAGCAGCGCCGCGTCCTCACGGCGATCGGCCAGTGCCGTACCGCCGCCCTCGGCGGACACAAGGAGGTCTGCGAGCACGGTGATTTCGAATAGATCAGCTACAACTCCTGCCGCGACCGGCACTGCCCCAAGTGCCAAGCCCTGGCCCAGGAGCGCTGGCTCGAAAAGGAGACCCAGCGCCTCCTGGACCTGCCGCATTTCCATCTGGTGTTCACGGTCCCGGCGGAGTTGCGTTTCCTGGCCAAGCAGTACCCGGCCAAGTTCTACGGCGCCTTCTTCCGCGCCGTGACCAAGACCCTCCTGAAACTGTTCCGGACCAGGCTGAAGGCCACTCCAGGCCTGATGCTGGTGCTGCACACCTGGACCCGGGAGTTGGGCTTCCACCCGCACCTCCACCTGCTGGCTACCGCCGGAGGCCTGGCCTTGGACGGCACCGGCATCGTGCCCAGCGGGAAGAAATACCTGTTCCCCGTCCACATGATGGGCAAGGTGTTCCGCGCCAAGATGCTCTACGCGCTCGGCGCTCTCCAGAAGAAGGGGGCCTTCCCGGGCCTCCCCGAGGAGTTCTACGCCACCCGGATGGCCGCAGTCAGCGCCATGCCCTGGGTGGTCTACGCGAAAAAATCGTTCCGCCACTCCAGCCACGTGGTCGCCTGGCCCGCTACACCCACCGGGTCGGCATCGCCAACTCCCGGATCCAGGAGGCCACCGAGGACCGGGTCACGTTCACCACCAAGCAGGGCCGGACCGTCACGATCCATCCAGTCGAATTCCTTCACCGCCTGATCCAGCATGTTCTGCCCAAAGGCTTCCGCAAGATCCGCCATGCGGGCCTCTATGGCTCGGTCCGTTCCGGCGGGCTGCTGGAGCGGGCCAGGAGCTTCGTCGGGGTCTGCAAGCGGCCCAAGAAGGAGCCATCGGATCTGGAGCGACTGGAGAAGGCATCCAGAACATGCCCGGTGTGCGGCGGCACCCTCCGCAGGACGCCTCTGCCGGCCTCCATCCGCGCACCACCTGGGGACGAACCATGCTGACCGTCCCCACATCGTCCAGAATGCCGGATTCATCACTGCCTATTCCTGGTGGGTGGACCGGGGTCTGCCTCTGCCTGAACAGCCGGCTTCGAGTCCGGCTTCCAGGGCAGAGATCAGCGGCCATCACCGGCACCAACGAGGCCACCCGGTCCCATCCCGTCGCCCGTCCGGCTTCGATAGACCCATAGCCCGAGCGCGCCGGCCCCCTGCCGCTTCGGGCTTGTCCAAGACCGTAAATCGGACTGCGCGTCAGCGCGCCGACCCAGCCGAAGGCACGGGTTCCTGCGAGCCCGATTTACTTACTATTTGGCCACCGCTGGTGTCGGCAAGTTTTCGGGGCTGCGATTGGATTGCGCTAATGAAAAAATGTGATACATTTGATTTTGGAGGGCTAGAAGTGGAACTTCTCTGGGGACATCGAAATTTGGAGAAGATTCAGGCACACGGCCTTGAACCCGAAGAGGTCGAGACTTCCTTTGATGCCGATGACTGGGCAACGGCCGCGAGTGAGTTGCCGTACCGCTTTATCGGTGAGGGCACTTCTCATTCCGGGTGATTGATCCGGGTAATTTATGCAGAAACCGAGGACGGCCTCTATCCCATCACAGCTTTCCCAATTCGCCTTCGCCAAAGGAGAACGCCATGACCTCCAAAAAGCGTCCAAATCTCGCAGCGCTCGAAGCCAACTTCGACAAGGAATCTGCCTGGGCCGAGGCCAACTACGGGCCCCAGGTGATGGGGCGTCTTACAAGGCCAGGACGCCCGCCAAAAGGGGCAACCATCGAACCGACGCAGCCCCATTCACTTCGAGTACAGGCCAGCATATGGCAAGCTGTGTCGACCAAAGCCAAAAAGGCCGGTTTGACGGTCAATCAAGCCGCCCAGCTTGCCCTCTTGGAGTGGGCCAATAGATAGTCGTGCTGAGGGTTTCAACGATAATTTCAGGGCCATCTTGCCTAACCTTGCATTCGACCTCGGACACGGCCCCGTTTCTGATCCAACCATCCGCCGTCATCATGCCTTCGCCCATCCCCCTCTCATTGCGCCGCCAGGGGCCGTGCCGGTCAATGCTGGCGTTAGGCCCAGCCGGGGCGCCGACCCACCGAAACAAAGATACGGCTGGTACCATGTTTCAAATCCGAACCGATGGCAAGCTATCTGATTTAAAGATCCGGAGAGATCAACTCCCATTCTTGAATTGGGAATAAAGGTGAGGAGAGCGTTCCCAGGCAGTCTCTACAGCAATTCTTACAGAGGAAAGCAAGTGGACGGTTTGTCCCATTCAAAATTATCCGATGAGGCTGCTTGGGGGCGGGGGTTGCACGAACAATGGGCTGAAAACCTTCAGGCATAGGCACGATTAACCAAGGGCGCTTTGGATTTTTTGGGAAACCGAAAATCACTGAAAATACCGTACCATCCTTCGTTGCGACGGTAACTTCTGGCTCGCAGGGCGGCAGGAGTGACGAAGACACGGATACTTCCATGATCTGATCCCGGCGAATATCGCGGCGGTTGGGCTTTCTGCACCATGGGCACCGCCAATGCACAGCAGGCTTTATTCTTTTGGATGAAGATTGTAGCCATTCTAGGAGGCAGCTTTTGAGAATGGATGCCGAGAGTTGAGCGAGATAATCGGTCGGATCATTATTCTCATAGAATTCAAATGTCATGATTTTTTTTGCCCAAAGGCATGCTCGGCAAAGGTTCGCCCAAGGGTGCCTCATTTGAATTGGCTTCCAGGATCTCGGTGACTGGAGAACTTGCACCGCCTTTAACTCAATCCATGGATGCGTAAATCTCGCTGCTTTTAATTCATCTACAGCATGGGTGACAAGCACTTCAATGCCGAGGATAGGGACATTC
>PLUC01000002.1:356-9138 GCA_003165415.1 Holophagaceae bacterium | reverse complement strand
CGGAGACCTTCCGCTTACAAGGCGGTAATTTATTATATCTGACAAATAATTGTGGCGTATTTTCTTTCACTTTAATCCCTTGTTGGCGTGACTTCCGCGTGGTTTACTGGTTTTTTTTGATTTGCGAAAGGCTCATCAAAATGTCCAGAAGGATCGACCGAGATGGTTATATCCATTACGATATAATCATTACAGGTAAGCGGTTTTGCGGCAATACAGGCCACAGGGACAAGAAGCAGGCAACCACATGGATCGCCGACTTCAAGGCCAAGATCCGAAGGGAAATGGCCAACGAGATTATTGGGATCAAGCCCGAAGTTACCCTCACCTGCCAAGCCCTTCTCCAGGAGTGGCTCGCCCATCATTCTGGGAAGCATGCCCGCAACGTGAAGGCCGACTGGGAGAACCACATCCTGCCCAAGCTACGGAACGTCCAGGCGATGAAGGTGACCTCCGGGATGGTGGAAGAGATCAGGACGGCTTTCCTCAACTCCCCTTGCCTGACCAACACCAAGGGCAAGGTCGCCGAGCAGATCCGGGTCAAGATCGAGAAGGCTAGGCTTAATGGTGAAAAAGTGCTCCTTAAGCCCTTCAAGCGGCACTCCAACGCCGGCGCCAACAAGGTGCTCAGGCACCTCTACTTCGTGTTCGGCTGGGGCGTGAAGACGGAGCGGATCCCGAGGCTGCCCTTCCGCAAGTTGAAGGAGCTGATCGAACAGGAACCGGTCAGGACCTTCCTCCGCCCCGAACAGGTCAGGCCCTTCCTGGCCCAGCTGGACTCGTTGGGCAACCTGCCGGTCATGGTGGCGGTCAGGTCGATGCTCTACATGGGGCTCCGGGAGTGCGAGGCGCTGACCATGTTGTGGACCGGCTTCGACCAGGACCGGCGGGTCTACACGGCGGTGGACACGAAGACCGGGGAGAACGCGCCATTGCCGGTCCCCGAGGACCTGAGGGTGTTGTTGGCTCGGCTACCGAAGCTCTCCTCGCCCCCGCCGACCTGTAACTGAAGTTCGGTACGAAATCAGCGCCCGGCTAGCCGGGCGCTTCGTTTATGAAAGGCCGTCACCTGTCATCGAATCTGTCATTGCGGGTTTTTGTGGCGCTCACCGGCCGGAACCGTCCGCTCAGCTAAGCCAATATGATTGTAAGTATGTCAGACAAACATATTTTAAATATCCAAAGAAAGGCACCACTTTGCATCTCTTGAAAACATAACAAAAGGGAATAATTGACATGACTGTTTGGGCCGATGGGCAGGGTGGCAGGCATTGCCGTATTGACAGGGCAGCCCCTGAAGCCTAACCTGCTTGTCAGACATCATGAATACCCGACAAGGAGGCCCTTTTGAGCCAGGAAGCTACCATACTGTGGGGTGGAAGATTCAAGACAGGGCCATCGCCCGAGTTGATGCGCCTGTCGATTTCCGCCAGGGCTGAGTGGCGCCAGGCCATCTATGACCTTGCCGGTTCCAGGGCCCACGCGCGGGAATTGCAGCGGGCGGGGATTCTCACTGAGGCCGAACTGGACTTGACCCTCAAGGCGATCGACGCCCTGGACGCTGATGTCCGGAGCGGCGCCTTCGCACCGAACGATGAAGACGAGGATGTCCATACCACGCTGGAGCGCGGGCTGCTCGACAGGCTTGGGGCGCTTGGCGGGAAGTTGCGCGCTGGACGTTCGCGCAACGACCAGGCCGTCACTGATCTGCGCCTCTACCTGCGGGATGCGGCCCGGGAGATCGCGGCGGCGGTGGTGAACCTGCAGCGGGCACTCCTGCTCCAGGCTCGCGAGCATGTGGAGACCATCGCACCGGGCTTTACGCACCTCCAGCCGGCACAGCCGATCAGCTTCGGCCACCACCTCGCCGCCCACGTCCAGGCCCTGGCCCGGGACCTCGACCGGCTGCAGGACTGGGATCGAAGAACCGCCTATTCGCCGCTGGGCGCCGCGGCCCTGGCCGGCTCGACCATCGCGGTGAATCCCGAACTGTCCGCCCGGGAACTTGGCTTCACCGGCCCCTGCGCCAATTCCATGGATGCGGTGGGCGATCGCGACCATGTGGCCGAACTGCTGTTCGTATGCGCCCTGACCGGCATACACCTTTCGCGCCTCAGCGAGGAGATCTGCCTCTGGACTTCGCGCCAGTTCCGCTGGGTCGAGCTGGACGACGGCTATTGCACGGGCAGCTCCATCATGCCGCAGAAGAAAAACTCGGACATCGCGGAATTGACCCGCGGTGCGGCCGGCATCTTCATCGGCAACCTCACCTCGTTGCTCATCCAAGTGAAGGGGCTGCCGCTCACGTACAATCGCGACCTGTCCTACGACAAGCACGAAATGTTCGACACGATCGACACCATGCTGATCCATCTTCCGGCCATGGCCGGAATGATCGCCACCATGCGCGTCAATCGCGAGGTTCTCGCCGCCAGCGCCACCGAGGGGTTCACCCTGGCCACCGATGTCGCCGATTGGCTGTCCCGCCAGGGCGTCCCGTTCCGAGCTGCGCACGAGATCGTCGGCCGCATGGTCCAACGCTGCGAGGACCTCGGCGTGGATCTCAATGATCTGACCGACGCACAGCTGGCAGGCATCGATCCCCACCTGACCCCCGAAGTGAGGGCGGTGGTCGATGTCCGGCAGGCTTTGCAGGCACGGTGCGGCATCGGGGCGACCGCTCCCTTCCGGGTGCGAGAACAACTCTCCGAGCTGGAAAACCGGATCGCAGGCTTCTCGGCCTGGGCCCGATCCCAGGTCAACGGGATAAAGGGATGACCACCCACCGATAGAAGGGCAGAACGTAAACAACTCCGAATAGGACTGGCCCATGACCGAAGATTCCGACAAGATCGTTCCGATCCGACATTACGGGCGTTGGTTGTCAGGCGCCATTGCCCTGACCCTCCTGGCCCTGCTGATCAAGGCGTTCGCGCAGGGCGAGATCGACTGGCCGGTGGTCGGGGAATTCTTCATGGCTCCCGTTCTTATCAAAGGTCTGGGCAATACCCTGTTCATCACCCTCCTGGCCATCATCATGGGCCTGGTCCTCGGCGTTGTGTTTGCCGTGATGAGGCTTTCCAAGAACCCGGTCACGAACATCGTGGCCAGCGCCTACATCTGGCTGTTCCGGGGCACCCCGGTTTACCTTCAGCTCTTGATCTGGTTCAACCTGGCCCTTGTCTTCCCGACCGTCAACCTGGGCTTCTACCAGGGACGGATGGTGACTCTGATGACCCCTTTCCTGGCTGCCCTGCTTGGGCTGGGGATCAACGAGGGCGCCTACATGACCGAAATCGTCCGTGGCGGAATCCTGTCGGTCGACAGGGGGCAGCTTGAAGCAGCCTCCGCCATCGGCATGACAAGACTCATGGCCATGCGCAGGATCGTCCTGCCCCAGACCATGCGGGTGATCGTTCCACCCATCGGGAATGAATTCATCGGCCTGCTGAAGACCTCCTCCATGGCGAGCACCATCGCCTATACGGAACTGCTCCACCGATCGCAGCTGATCTACTTCGTCAACGGCAAAGTCATCGAGCTCCTCATCGTGGCGGCGGGCTGGTACATGATCGTCGTGACGATCTTCACGGTGATCCAGGCCCAGGTGGAACGCCGCTTCTCCCGGGGCCAGAGCCACGAGGAGCCGCCCTCCCTGCTGCAGCGGATGTGGCGGAACCTGACGATTTTTAGGCGCAATCCGCCGGCCGGGACGGTTCCGGAAGGAGGGCTGCGATGACCTCGCCTGCGAACCCCATCCTGCTCGCCCAGAATGTGCATAAAGCTTTCGGCAGGAACGAAGTCTTGAAGGGCATCGACCTCCAGGTGGCCAAGGGCGAGGTGATGTGCATCCTCGGCCCATCAGGCTCCGGGAAGAGCACCTTCCTGCGCTGCATCAACCACCTCGAACAAACCGATCGCGGCCGGATCTACGTGGACGGTGAACTGGTCGGTTGCCGTGAGCACAACGGCCGATTGTATGAACTGCCGGACCGGGAGATCTGTTCGGCCCGCACCAAGATGGGCATGGTCTTCCAGCATTTCAATCTGTTTCCGCACATGAACGTGCTCGAAAACCTCATCGAAGGTCCGGTGAGGGTCATGAAGACACCGAAAGAGGCCGCGGTTGAGCGAGCGCGCAGGCTGCTGGCCCAGGTGGGCCTGGCGAACAAGGAAACCGCCTACCCCCGACAGATGTCCGGCGGACAGCAGCAGCGGGTCGCCATTGCCCGGGCGCTGGCCATGGAACCGAAGCTCATGCTCTTCGACGAGCCGACCAGCGCGCTCGATCCGGAACTGGTCGGCGACGTATTGGCCGTCATGCAGGACCTGGCAAGGTCGGGCATGACCATGGTGGTCGTCACCCATGAGATCGGATTCGCTCGGAGCGTGGCCCACAGTGTGGTCTTCATCGACGGCGGCGTGGTCGTGGAGGCCGGACCGCCCCAGGAGGTGCTGGACAATCCGCAGAACGAGCGCACCCGGTCCTTCCTCTCCAAGGTTCCCAACTGAATCCAGATCATAGCCAGTTCTTCCACCCCATCCGAGCCCAGGTGCTCGGCCTCTCAAGGAGATCCCATGATGAACCTCGGCCGCAACCCTGCCCTGAAAGCCGCTCAATTCGGCTTGCTCGCGCTCTTCACCGCGTTCGCTGCTTCGGCGGCGAGTGCCGCCATCAAGCTGCCTCCCGCCATTCAGGCCAAGAAGCAGATCACGGTCGGCGTCAATGGCATCTTCCCCCCGATGGAGTTCATGAAGCCGGGCACGGAGGAACTGATCGGCGTCGATATCGAAATCGCCCAGGCCATCGGCCAGACCCTTGGGGTCAAGATCGTGTTCGACGACCAGAAATTCGATCAGCTGCTGCCGTCGGTCACCACCGGCCGGGTGGACTTCGTGATCTCCGGCCTCTCCGACACCGAAGTTCGCCGCAAGACGTTCGATTTCGTCGACTATTTCACTTCCGGGACCCAGGCCTACACCAACAAGGCCAATGCCGCTTCCCTGAAGAGCCTTGAGGATCTCAGCGGCAAGACGCTGGCGATTTCCGCCTCGACCGACTACCTGACCACCATGCAGAAGTGGAGCAAGGACAATCTGGAAGCCAAGGGCAAACCCGCCATCCAGATTCTTCCCGTGGACTCCGAGGCGAGCGCCCGGCTCCAGATCGTGCAGGGCAGGGCCCAGGTTTCCGCGATCAGCCCGGAAGTGCTCGGCTGGCTCGCGAAACAGAATCCGGGCCAGTTCGTGCCCGTCGGCCCCATTCTTGCGCCCGACCCTTACGGCATCTGCTTCAAGAAGGACAACCCGATGCTGCGCGACGCTGTGCTCGCGGCCATGACGGAGATGGTCAAGAACGGCACCTACAAGAAGATCCTCGCCAAGTGGGAAGTGACGAGCTGCTCGACCGTTCCGCTTGTCAATGGCGGCAAGTAGTCGAGTTGGAATGGCCCCGAGCCCGGCGTACGCCGCTTCTGCGCGAGGTGCGCCGGGTTCGGGACCGCACCGGAGGACATTCTTTTGCACACTGCAATCCGTAGGCTTGGGCTGCTGGCTTTGGGGGAAACCCCGCGCGACGACGTATCCCCCACGTTCAGATCGATTCTAGGCCGTTCCGTCCAGATCCTGGAAGCAGGCGCCCTGGACGGTCTGTCGGCGGACGAATTAAAGGAGTTCATGCCGCGGGAAGGGGAAGCACCCCTGGAAACCCGGCTCCGGTCCGGGACCGCGATCGAGATCTCCAGACAGGCCATCCTCCCGCGCCTGATCGCCACCGCGGCCCAGCTGTCGAATCACTGCGACAGCATCCTCCTGCTTTGCTCCGGGGAGTTCCCAGCGCTGGCGAACGCATGTCCCAAGCTGATCCAGCCCATCCACATCCTGCGGGGCGCCATCGGCGCCATCGCCCGGCAGCGCGTCCTCGGACTCATCGGACCCGCTTCGGACCTGGAGGAGGCGCCGGCCCAGTGGGCCCCCTACGCACCCCATCTGCTTTGTGCGGCGGCATCACCCTACGGGCCGATGGACCTGGCCGAAGCGGCCGGCCGTGACCTCGCCGGACGTCGCGCCCAGGTCATCTACCTTGATTGCATGGGATTCAACGAAGAACACCGGCTCGCCATCAGCCGTTCGGCCGGGCTGCCCGTCATGTCCGCCACGACCCTCACGGCCCGGGTCCTATGCGAAATGGTCTAATGACTGGAGATCCAATGTCTTCCGACCTGAACATCTTATACGCAGCCCAAGTCGCCAGGATCATGGATGACGGCAGGCCGCGCCACGGAGACCACCAGGGCAGGCTCGATCTCATTTCTGGTGGCGGGATTGCCATCAGGAACGGGCGGATCGCGGCAGTGGACAGCACCGAGGTGATCCTGCGCGATTTCAGGGATGACGTTCCCACCATCGATGCAACCGGCATGACGGTCCTCCCCGGTCTGGTTGAATGCCACAGCCACCCCATATTTGCCGGCAACCGGCACTGGGAGTATGTCCGAAGACTCCAAGGCGCCACTTCACGCCAGATCCGCGCTGAAGGGGGCGGCATCTGGTCCACCATCCTCGCCACCCGGGAGGCTGATGATCTCTCCCTGATCCAGCAAGCCCGGCGTGGCTATGCGGCGATTCTGGCCGGAGGCGTCACGACCTTGGAAGTCAAGTCGGGTTATGGCTTGACGACACCCCAGGAACTGAGGCTGCTGAGGCTTCTGCGTGAGTCGTCGGCCACCACGGAAATGGATCTCGTATACACCTTCCTCGGCGCGCACATTGCGCCCCGGGATGGACCCACCCCCGAGGACTACGCCCGGGTTGTCCAGGACGAGATGCTGCCGGCCGTCATCGCCCAAGGCATCGCCGCGTTCCATGACATTACTTGCGAGGAGGGGGATTTCCCCGCGCCGCTGGCCAGGAAGCTGCTTGAAGACTCCCGCAGGCGTGGCATGCCGACCCGGGTTCACGCCGATGCATCCTCCCCGTCCCATGGCTGGAGGGTGGCCGTGGAAGGGGGCGCGGTGGCCGCCGACCATTTGACATACACGCCCGACGAGGACATCCGCTCAGTGGGCGCCACCGGAACCATCGCGGTGCTCCTGCCCATGGCTGAACAGTTCTACCTGGACGACCGAAAGGCAAACGCCCGGTTGTTCATCGAAAATGATGTTCCCCTGGCCATTGCCACGGATTATTGCTCATCCTTCCAGGCCTCGTCCCTGACCCTCTCGATCGCCCAGGCCTGCTCATGGTTCCGTCTCACCCCTGCCGAAGCCATCGTCGCCGCCACCTTGAATCCAGCCTACGTATTGAAGAAAAACCAGGACCGGGGTTCAATCGACCCCGGCAAGCGGGGCGACCTCACCCTATTCGCCTGTTCCCACCCCAATGAACTCGGGGTCAAGGTCGGCGCTCCTCTGGTGCGCTATGTGATTTCCATGGGCCGGGTCATCCACCACGGCGCACCGGCACCGGTCTTGTTACCATGAAAGGGACACTACGGACATGTCAGACAGTCCGTATGCCATCCTATTAAAGAGAGGAAAACGGCACTTTGGACAAGCGTAAAATTGATCGATCAACCACGGTAGACAGGATCGTCGCGCTCTTGCGGCAGGAAATGTTTGATGGTGAATTGGCGCCCGGCGAAACGCTGACCGAACTCGCGCTTTCCCAAGGCCTGGGCGTTGCGCGCAGCACGATCCGCGAAGCATTGCGGGAGCTTGTTTCGGAAGGGCTGGTCGCACGCATGCCCAATCGGACCCTGGCGGTCCGTCACCTCACCATCGCCGAAATCGAGGATATTTTCGCGGCCCGCCTTGTGCTGGAGCGATCCGCGGCTCGGGCCGCGGCCTATTGCCCGGACGCAGACCTCAGGAACTTCGAAAAGGCCTTCGACGCCTATTCCGAGGCCGCCTCGAAAGGGGATGCGTCCAGCGCCGCAACGGCCCATGTGGAATTCCATGCCGCCATGGTCAGGCTCACCGGGAGTCAAAGACTGGCGGAGTGCGAACGTTTCCTCATGCGGGACCTGGAACTGGTCCTTGCGATGGTCGACAAGAGCAGCGACGACCTTCCCCGGGAGATCGAGAAGCACCGGGTTCTCCTGGGACTGTTCTCCAACCGCATGGTCCACGAAGCCATGGAGTGCCTTGAAGCCGACCTCAACCATTCCAAGTCGTTCGCGATCCGGTTTGCCTTCGATGCTCCCAGGAAACCTTGAATATCCCATCGCGCTTGGTGTGTGACGCAATCGTTTCGGCCCAAGCTTATGACACTTCCCCTTGGATTCCGGTAAGTCCCCTGCCGATTCCCCAGCTCGGAGCGCACGGCCTCACCTGGACCGGCAATGGCGTCCGCGCGGGTCTGGCAGCCGTGGCAAAGGATGGCGTGGAGCTTTTCGGCGGGCCGCTGGCGTCGAGGGTGCGAAACTGCGCCAACAAAGGGTGCGCCTTCCGTCTGAGGCAGCGGGAGGACCCAGGAAAGGACTTCTTGGGATAGAATGCAGGAATGATGGCTGATGGAGTTCTTCATCAGCACCCAGTGCAACGACCACCTCGCCGTGTACGACCCGCGTTCGAAATCCATCCTCGCCAATATCCAGGGCCGCGGGGTCGGCTCGCGGGTGCTGTTCGACCTGGGGACCGGTCAGGTCTTCGAGAACCTCACGCCCAACCACGCCAGGGGCGGCGTGGCGCCGCTGGTGGTCGATTCCGGGTTCGGGACGAGCACCCCGTTCAGCGGCTTCGTCCAGGCCGTGGACGGCCCCGGGCGCTCGCGAGAATCCCCC
>PLUC01000002.1:0-332 GCA_003165415.1 Holophagaceae bacterium | reverse complement strand
CCCTTTCGAGCGTGCGCTTCGCATAACCAGCACTGCCTTGCCGTCGAATGCTCGGTCCTTCTCGCGGTGGAGGTACCCTCCGCTATCTTCAGACGGTGGGCAGGTGCTCCAGTTCCTCCACTTCCTCCACTTCCTCCAACTCCACCTTCCCAACCCGGATTACCCATCCAGTCCTTCGGCGTTTGCAGGATTCCTCTCCACCCCCTTCCAATCGGCGTGGCTCCGGCGTGACCTCCGAATCGGGCCCCATTCTCAGCGAATGCTTCCTTCAAACCTATCCGCGCGCCAGGTCCGTACAAGCGAAGAGGCCCGTCACTGTTGAGTTCTGGGCC
>PLUC01000125.1 GCA_003165415.1 Holophagaceae bacterium | reverse complement strand
GGGACGGAATGTCCAAACTGCAGAAGCAGCCGTAGCGGAGCAAGCTCCGCAACGGCTGCTAGTAGCGCCGCACGAAGTGGCAGGTGTAGCCGCCGGGGTGCTTCTGCAGGTAGTCCTGGTGGTACTCCTCCGCGGAATAGAACGGGCCGGCCGGAACGATCTCGGTGGCGACCTTGCGCGGCCAGAAGCCGGTGGCGTCCACCTTGGCCTTCACCCGCTCCGCCACGGCCTTCTGCTCCGGGGAGTGGTAGAAGATCGCTGACCGGTACTGGCTGCCGATGTCGTTGCCCTGGCGGTTGGGGGTGGTGGGATCGTGGATGTGGAAGAAGAAGGTCAGGATGTTTTCAAAGCTGGTCCGGGCGGGATCGAAGGTGATCTGGACGGCCTCGGCGTGCCCGGTGGCGCCGGTGTGCACCTGCTCGTAGACGGGGTTCACGGTGGTGCCGCCGGTGTAGCCCACGACGATCTTCACCACCCCCGGCTGCTGGCGGATCAGCTCTTCCATCCCCCAGAAGCACCCGCCGGCCAGGGTGGCCACCTCGGTGGCCGGGCGCGGATCGGGTTTCGCGGCCAGGCCGAACAGCGGCAGGTACTTCCCATAACCCTGGCTTGCCATCTGGGCCACCGGGACGAACCGCAGCGCGGCGGAGTTGATGCAGAAGCGCTGCCCGGTGGGGGCGGGGCCGTCGGGGAACACGTGGCCCAGGTGGGAATTCGCATCCTTGGAGCGCACCTCCGTGCGCGCCATGCCGAAGGAGTGATCGGTCTTCTCCACCACCTCCCCCGGGTCCAGCGGCTTGGTGAAGCTGGGCCAGCCGCAGCCGGAGTCGTACTTGTCCTTGGACGAGAACAGGGGCTTCCCGGAGACCACGTCCACGTAGATGCCCTCCGCGTGGTTGTTCTCGTACTCGCCCGAGCCGGCCGGTTCGGTGGCGTTCTCCTGGGTCACCGCGTACTGCATGGGCGTCAGCTTGCGCTTCAGCTCGTCCTTGGACACCTTCCCGCCCTGATCGTCCACGCCCGCCTCCATGGTGGTGCTGCTCTTGGCCGGCCCCTGGGCCGACCCGGAACCGCCAAACACTCCGAACGCCAGGATGGCGCCCAGCCCGATGATACCCGTAATGCCCATCAAGACTCCCCGCGTGCTCAAGGCTGCACCTCTGAAGCTTGAGGTGCATATTACCGCTCCCGTGTGACGGCCCGCCCGGTATTTCCAAAGGCCTCCCGACCATGAACGGTAATTGCTTTCCTGCTTGACTTGCGAGCGAGCCTCAAGTGCAATGGGCCTTGCCCCGCGGAGCGCGACCAGGCCTTTCCCCCGCTTCGGCATTGAAAAAACCTATAAGGGGAACTGGAAATGGATCTGGAACAAGCCACCACCCTCTATGCCCGGATGCCGGCAGCCAGCGCCAGGGCGCGGCTCCGTTTCGGCCGGCCGGTCACCCTCGCGGAAAAGATCCTGGCCGCCCACGCCGTGGATTTCGACGCCCAGGACTGGGAGCGGGGCAAGGCCATGCTGCGGCTTCGCCCGGACCGGGTGGCCATGCAGGACGCCACCGCCCAGATGGCCCTCCTCCAGTTCATCCAGGCGGGGCGGGAACGCACCACCCTGCCCTCCTCCATCCACTGCGACCACCTGATCCAGGCCCGGGACGGGGCCGGGGCGGACCTGTCCAGGGGCCTGGCCGAGAACCAGGAAGTGTTCGCCTTCCTGGCCTCGGCCGCGAAGAAGTACGGCATCGACTTCTGGCGGCCGGGCTCCGGCATCATCCACCAGGTGGTCCTGGAGAACTACGCGGTCCCCGGGGCGCTCATGATCGGCACCGACTCCCACACGCCCAACGCCGGCGGACTGGGGATGATGGCGGTGGGGGTCGGCGGCGCCGACGCGGGCGAAGTCATGGCCGGCCTGCCCTGGGAAGTGCTCCAGCCCAGGCTCATCGGGATCCGGCTCACCGGGGCCCTGTCCGGCTGGACCTCGCCCAAGGACGTGATCCTGCATGTCTGCGGGCGGCTCACGGTCCAGGGCGGCACCAACAAGGTGGTGGAATACTTCGGCCCGGGCGTGGACAGCATCAGCTGCACCGGCAAGGCCACCATCACCAACATGGGCGCGGAACTGGGCGCCACCTGCTCGCTCTTCCCCTTCGACCGGCGTTGTGCCGAATACCTGCGGCGCACCGACCGGGGCCCCCTGGCCGATCTGGCCGAAGCCCACCTGGCCCAGCTGACCGCCGACCCCGAGGTGGACCTGGACCCCGGGCGCTTCTTCGACGAGGTGCTGGAGGTGGACCTCTCCGCCCTGGCGCCCCAGGTGGTGGGCCCGCACACCCCGGACCTCACCCGGCCCACCTCCAGCCTGGCCGCCGAGGCCGCGGCCAAGGGCTACCCCATGGAACTGCGGGCGGCCCTCATCGGAAGCTGCACCAACTCCTCCTACGAGGACCTGAGCCGGGCGGTGGACCTGGCCCGGCAGGCCCTGCGGGCCGGGCTCAAGCCCAAGGTCCCCCTGTTCATCTCCCCGGGCTCCGAGCGCATCTACAAGACCATCGAGCGGGACGGGTTCCTGGACACCTTCCGGGAGCTGGGGGCCACGGTGCTCACCAACGCCTGCGGCCCCTGCATCGGCCAGTGGGCGCGCACCGACATGGTGCCCGGCCGCGCCGACTCCATCATCACCTCCTTCAACCGCAACTTTCCCGGCCGCAACGACGGCCGGGCCGACACTCACGCCTTCATCGCCAGCCCGGAGATCGTCATGGCCATGGCCTTTGGCGGCAGCCTGGGCTTCGATCCGCTCCACCACAGCCTGGACGGCCCCGGGGGCCCGTTCCGGTTCGCCCCGCCCCAGGGCGAGGAACTGCCCCCCCTGGGCTACGAGCCGGGCACCGCGGGCCTCCAGGCCCCGGCCCCGGACGGCCGGGACATCCAGGTGGAGATCGCCCCCGGCTCCGAGCGGCTGAGCCTGCTCGCCCCCTTCCCCCCCTGGGACGGCCAGGACTTCAAGGGGCTGGTGGTCCTGCTCAAGTCCCTGGGCAAGACCACCACCGACCACATCTCCCCGGCCGGTCCCTGGCTGCGCTACCGGGGCCACCTGGACAAGATCAGCGACAACATGTTCATGGGCGCCACCAATGCCTTCACCGGCGAGCGGGGCCTGGGCACCGACGCGGTCAGCGGCCAAACGGGCCTGCCCATCGCCCGCATCGCCCGGGGCTACAAGGCCGCCGGCATCGGCTCCATCGTGGTGGGCGACCAGAACTACGGCGAAGGCAGCTCCCGGGAACACGCTGCCATGTCGCCCCGCTACCTGGGGGTCAAGGTGGTGCTGGCGCGCAGCTTCGCCCGGATCCACGAAACCAACCTGAAGAAGCAGGGGATCCTCCCGCTGGTGTTCGACGACCCGGCCGACTGGGCCCGGGTGGAGGCCGAGGACCGGGTGGATGTGCTGGACCTGGCCCAGTTGGCCCCGGGGCGCCCGGTCCGGGTGGTGCTGCACAAGCCGGACGGCCGCGCCGTCGGCCTGCAGGCCCGGCACACCCTCACCCGGGAACAGATCGGCTGGTTCCATTGTGGATCCGCCTTGAATGCCGCAGGGATGGTTTAATGGGAAGCGCAACCAAACCACCGCTCCAGGGCAAACCTGCCCCGAAACCCAAAGAGGCGACCATGGCCAACACCGCGAAACTGGATATCGACGGCAAAGTGCTGGAGCTCCCCATCCTAGAAGGCACCGAGGGAGAGCGGGCCATCGACTTCCGCAACCTGCGGGCCAAGACCGGCTACATCACCTACGACGAATCCTACGCCAACACCGGAAGCTGCCAGAGCAAGGTTACCTTTATCGACGGTGAGAAGGGCATCCTGCGCTACCGGGGCATCCCCATCGAGGAACTGGCCGAGGGTTCCACCTTCGTCCAGACCGCCTACCTGGTCATCTTCGGCCACCTGCCCACCGAAGCCGAGCGGGTGGAGTTCTCCGGCCTGCTGACCAAGTACCAGATGATCCACGAGGACATGAAGTTCCATTTCGAGGGCTTCCCCTCCTCAGCGCACCCCATGGCCATCCTGTCCGCCATGATCAACGCCGCCGGCTGCTTCATCCCCGAGCTCACCAAGGACTACCAGCCGGAGGTGTTCGAGCAGCAGGCCGCCCGCCTGCTCTCCCAGGTGCGCACCCTGGCCGCCTACGCCTACCGCAAGTCCCGGGGCCTGCCCTCCATCTACCCCAAGAGGAAGTACACCTATACCGAGAACTTCCTGCACATGATGTTCTCCGAGCCGGACGAGGACTACGCCCTGGACCCGGCCATCGTCGACGCCCTGGACCTGATCTTCCTGCTGCACGCCGACCACGAGCAGAACTGCTCCACCGCCACCGTGCGCATGGTGGCGTCGAGCCGCGCCAACCTGTTCGCCAGCGCCTCGGCCGGGGTCTGCGCCCTGTGGGGGCCGCTGCACGGCGGCGCCAACCAGGCCGTGATCGAGATGCTCAAGGAGATCCGCGCCGACAAGGACGACGGCACCAAGTTCCTGGACAAGGTCAAGAACCGGGGCGCCGGCGCCAAGCTCATGGGCTTCGGCCACCGGGTCTACAAGAACTACGACCCCAGGGCCCGGATCATCAAGCGCCGCAGCGACGAGCTGCTGGCCAAGCTGGGCATCAGCGACCCGCTGCTGGACATCGCCAAGACCCTGGAAGAGGCCGCCCTGAACGATCCCTACTTCATCGAGCGCCGGCTCTACCCCAACGTGGACTTCTACAGCGGCATCATCATGCAGGCCATCGGCATCCCCCTGGAGATGTTCACCGTGATCTTCTCCATCGGGCGCATGCCGGGCTGGATCGCCAACTACAAGGAAGTCATGGAGGACCCCGACAGCCGCATCTACCGGCCGCGCCAGGTCTACCAGGGGCCCACGCTGAACCACTACGTGCCGCTGTTCGAACGGTAGAGGGGATGGCTGCGCCCGAACCCAAAAGGAAGGTCGACACCAAGCGGGCCTGGCGCGAAGCCAGGGCGCTGATCCACCAGCACCGCAAGTCACTGGCGGTGGGCTTGGTGCTGATGCTGGTGAGCCGGCTGGCCGGGATCGTGCTGCCGGCGAGCACCAAGTACCTCATCGATGACGTCATCGGCAAGCACCACAGTCAGCTGCTGCTGCCCCTGGCCCTGGCCGCGGGTCTCGCCACCCTGGTGCAGGCGGTGACCAGCTACGCCAACTCCCAGGTGGTGAGCGTCGCCGCCCAGCGGGCCATCATGGCCATGCGCCAGCGGGTCCAGGAGCACATCCTGCGCCTGCCCGTCGCCTACTTCGACGGCACCCGCAGCGGAGTGATCATCGCCCGGGTCATGAACGATTCCGAAGGCATCCGCAATCTGGTGGGCACCGGGCTGATCCAGCTGGTGGGGGGACTGCTCACCGCCCTCATCTCCCTGGGCGCCCTATTCTGGCTGAACTGGCGGCTGACCCTGGCCATCCTGGTGTTCCTGGGCCTGTTCGGCGGCGCCATGGCCCTGGCCTTCAAGCGACTGCGTCCCCTGTTCCGCAAGCGCAGCGAACTCACCGCCGAACTCACCGGGCGGCTCGCCGAATCCGTGGGCGGGGTGCGCGTCCTCAAGGTCTACGTGGCCGAGGACCGGGAGTCCCGGATCTTCGCCGAAGGGGCCGAGAAGCTGTTCTGCAACATCGCCGGCACCATCACCGGCACCAGCGCCATCACCGCCTTCTCCACCGCCATCGTCGGGGCGGTGGGGGTGCTGATCATGGTGGTGGGCGGCCGGGCCATTTTCGCGGGCAGCATGACCCTGGGCGACCTGATCATGTACGCCTTCTTCGTGGGGCTGCTGGCCGCGCCGGTGGTGCAGATCGCCAACATCGGCACCCAGGTGAGCGAAGCCTTCGCCGGGCTCGACCGGATCCGGGAGATCCTGGACCTGCCCACCGAGGACCAGGAGGACGCCGCCCGCGCGCCCCTGCCCGCCCTGGCGGGCCAGGTGGCCTTCCGTGACGTGGAATTCGAGTACGACCCGGGCACCCCGGTGCTGCGCGGGATCTCCTTCCAGGTGCCGGCGGGCTCCACCGTGGCCCTGGTGGGCTCCAGCGGCTCGGGCAAGAGCACCATCATCGGCCTGCTGATGGCTTTCAGCCGGCCCCAGCGGGGCCAGGTGCTGGTGGACGGCCAGGACCTCCTCGGCCTGCGCTTGCGCGACTACCGGGCCAGGCTGGGGGTGGTGATGCAGGACAACTTCCTGTTCGACGGCACCGTCGCCGACAACATCGGCTTCGCAAAGCCCGGCGCCACCCGGGAGGAGATCGAGGCGGTGGGCCGGATCGCCCACGTGGAGGAGTTCGTGGAGCGGTTCGAACTGGGCTACGACACCGTGGTGGGCGAGCGCGGGGTCAAGCTCTCCGGCGGCCAGCGGCAGCGGGTGGCCATCGCCCGGGCCATCCTGGCCGATCCGCGCATCCTCATCCTGGACGAGGCCACCTCCTCCCTGGACAGCGAAAGCGAAGCCCTGATCCGGGACGGCCTGCGCCGCCTGCGCAGCGGCCGCACCACCTTCGTCATCGCCCACCGGCTCAGCACCATCGAGAGCGCGGACCAGATCCTGGTGGTGGAGGCGGGCCGGATCGTGGAGCGCGGGGTGCACGCCGAACTCCTGGCCCTGGGCGGGCGCTACCGGCAGCTGTACGAACGCCAGCAGAACAGCGAACTGGACAAGTTCATCAACCCGGGCGAGGATTTCACTACCATATCCGGGGAATAGGTATATTCTATTCATGCAACCAGTGGGAGATCTGGACGCTTGAATTCGACGATAGCTATCCTTTCGTCCCACCGGGCGCCCAAAGCGGGCATCCGGAAGGGCAAGGTGTTTGTTGAATTATTAATTTCAGCATGGGTTCTGGTCTTCACCGGCGGCCAGGCCCTGGCCGAGGTTCCCCCCGAAGAAGCGGTGGGGATGTTTGCCGCCACCAGCCCGAAGCAGCTCAACCTCTCGCCCCTGTGGGGCATGGTCGCCCTGAAGTCCGGAATCCTGCGGAACATCCGCTTCTATGGCGACTACACCTCGGTCCCCCTTGAACGCCTGCCCCGCCATCCTGGACTGCCGGCCGCCGGCAACTGTCCCCAGGACGCCATCGCCGCGGTGATCCAGTACCTCTTCCCCTCTCCGGACGGGATCAATTTCGTGCACAACGAACGCAGCAAGGATCCCATCGGCCAGATCGCGCTGGAGCAGGGGCCGATACCCATTCGCGCAGCGGCGGTCTGACCCCCATGGAAGTGGCCAGGCGGTTCAAGAACGCCGAGATCATCGACCTTCTGGAGCAGGCGCTGAAAGCCGCGGATAGGCCTGCCTAGGCCGCCCCCGCCCGGTAGACTGGAATCCGCCATCGTCGCGGGGGAACCATGAACACCGCCATCCTCACCAGCTTCCTGGGTCTGCTTCTGGTCTTGCCGGTGCGGGCGGCGGTGTGGAAGCCCTATCTGGAGCAGTTGCTGGGGTCGCTGCCGTGATGGCGATCGCCCTCATCTATCCCAATCCCATGTTGCCGTTGGACCAGTGCGCCGCCCTGGGCCGACCGGGCCCCCTGGGCATCACCGGCAACGGCATGTGCATCCTGGCCCTGGGCCGGGGCTTCGCGGAACTGGACCTCCCGGACGGCCCGCTGACGACCTGCATGGACCTGCCCGCGGCCGAAGGCAAGGCGGAAAGCAAGGCACCGCTGCCGGCGCCCGCCGCCCCGCCGCCAGCCGCAGCGGATCCTGCGGCTCCGCCGCCACCGGGAGCTGCGGCTCGGCCGTAATAGGCTATCGGAGGTCCAACATTGGATAAATGATGCTTGAATTGTCCTGAAATAGACTATACTCGAACCAGGAGGTCCCCATGCCGCACCTCGAGGCTCGAACCGGGGCAGCCCCGGAATCCTCCCCTGAAGCCATGGCGGGCGCGGGTCTGCGCGCCTTCTTCAACATCGCCAAGGCGTGGCGTCTCACCGAAGAGCAGCAGCTGAGCCTGCTCGGACTGACGGCCCGCAGCACCCTCTTCGCCTGGAAGGGCAAGGCCGCCGGGGGCTCGGTGAAACTGGGCCCGGACACCCTGGAACGGCTGGGCAACCTCCTGGGCATCTGGAAGGCCCTGGCGGTCCTGTTCCCCCAGAACGACATCGCCGACCAGTGGATCCACCGTCCCAACGACAACTTTCCCTTCATGGGCGATTCGCCCCTGGCGCTCATGCAGTTCTCCATGGAAGGGCTGGCCCAGGTCCGCCGCCACCTGGACGCCCGCAGGGGCGGCTGGGGATGAGGCTCAAGCACGTCGATCTCACCGGCACGAAGGCCTGGCGCCTCATCCCGACCCGGGTGCCCTCGGCGGACCTCCTGGCCCGGGTGGCCGATCCCGCCGACTACGATCTGCTCAACGCGCTGGAGGCACGATCCAACCGGCGCATCCGGGCTTTCGGCCATGCCAACGCCTATGTGGCGGCGGCCTTCGCCTACAGCCTCGGAGGCACCCCCAGCCGCTTCAACAATGGCACCTGGGGCACCATCTACGTCGCCCTGGAGCCGGAAACCGCCCTGGAGGAAGTCCGCTTCTGGCAGGCCCGCTACCTCAGGGGCGACCGGTCTCCCGCCACCCGCCTGGACTTTCGCATGCTGCTGGGCACTCTGGAAGGGGCCTTTCTGGACATCCGCCATGCGCGCCTCCCGGCGGTCTATGCCCCCGATGACTACCGCGCCGGCCAGCGGTTCGCCCGGGAACGCCGTTCCACGGAACGGGGCTTGGCCTATGCCAGCGTACGTTCAGCCGGGGGGAGCGCCGTGGTCGGCTTCCGGCCCGAGACGGTGCGGGAACTCAAGCACCATCACCAGGTGGTCATGGCTTGGGACGGGGCCCACCTCGCGCTCTGACGGTTCCTGGAAATCCTTCATTTTCGTTCCAGAAGTGGTTGATGATCGTCGCGATCCGGAAGCTCCACGGTGAAAACCTGGGTGCAGTTGGCCCAGGAATCGGCGCGCAGACCGGTCCCCGCCCCCCAGGGCACGGGCACGTAGCACACGAAGGGGCGCTCCTTGGTGGCGAGCGGCACCAGGATGGTGGTGCGGGCGCCGGGCGCGTGGTTGCCCTCGTCGCGCTGGACGATCACCCCCGGGCGATAGCCTTCCTGTTCGGAGATACGCCATCTCCATCCGGGCGCCAGCGATAATTTCCGGACCGGCAATCGGAAGATCCCTATAGTATGGGTATGACTCAGAAATTGCCGACCTAAACACGTGCTTGAAGCTATAATTTCATGATTATTTTTTACGAGGGACGCCGTGGATTTCACCCTGCCTGAGCACGTCGAAGCCCTTCGCGAGGAGGTCCGCAGGTTCGCCCAGAAGGAGATCCGGCCCCACGTCATGACCTGGGACGAGGCCAGGACCTTCCCCATGGAGGCGATCCGGAAACTGGGGGAGATGGGCATGATGGGCGTCATCTTCCCCGAGCAGTACGGCGGCGCCGGCATGGGCTACCTGGAATATGCGGTGCTGGTGGAGGAGCTGTCCCGGGTGGACGGCAGCGTCGGGCTCAGCGTGGCGGCCCACAACAGCCTCTGCTCCAACCACATCTTTGCCCAGGGCAACGAGCAGCAGCGGCAGAAGTACCTCATACCCCTGGCCAGCGGCCGGGTGATCGGCGCCTGGGCGCTCACCGAGCCGGGCTCGGGCAGCGACGCGGGGGCCCTGCGCACCACCGCCCGCAGGCAGGGCGAGGGCTGGGTGCTGAACGGCACCAAGAACTTCGCCACCCACGGCACCGTGGCGGAGATCGCCGTGGTCATGGCCCGCACCCGCGGCGGTCAGGGCACCGACGGCATCAGCGCCTTCATCCTGGAAAAGGGCATGCCGGGCTTCCGCGCCGGCAAGCAGGAAAACAAGCTGGGCATGCGCGCCAGCGACACCTCGGAGCTGATCCTGGAGGAAGTGGAAGTGCCCGGGGCGAACCTGCTGGGGGCGGAAGGGGTCGGCTTCAAGCAGGCCATGAAGACCCTGGACGGCGGCCGCATCAGCATCGCCGCCCTGGCCCTGGGCATGGCCCAGGGCGCCTTCGACGCCAGCGTCCAGTACGCGGCCATCCGCAAGACCTTCGGCAAGCCCATCAACGAGCACCAGGCCATCCAGTTCAAGCTGGCCGACATGCAGGTGCAGATCGAGGCGGCCCGGATGCTGGTGTACAAGGCCGCGTGGCTCAAGGACCAGGGCCTGCCCTACGGCAAGGCCGCGGCCATGGCCAAGCTCTGCGCCTCGGAGATGGCCTGCCGGGTGGCGGATGAGGCGGTGCAGATCCACGGGGGCTACGGCTTCATCAAGGACTACCCGGTGGAGAAGTTCTACCGGGACGTCAAGCTCTGCACCATCGGCGAAGGCACCAGCGAGGTGCTGCGCATGGTCATCGCCCGCCACATCGTCAAGGAGGCCGGCGCGTGACCCTGATCCAGAGCCGGCTCCAGCCATCGGCGGAAAGCTTCCGCCGCAACTACGCCCACAACCTGGCCCTGTGCGAGGCGCTGCGGGAGCAGAAGGAGCTGCTGAAGCGCGGCGGGGGCGAGAAGGCCATGGCCCGGCACGCGGCCCAGGGCAAGCTGTTCGTGCGCGACCGCATCGCGGCCCTGTGCGACCCCGGCGCGCCGTTCCTGGAGGTGGGGCTGCTGGCGGCCCTGGGCGTCTACGACGACCCGGTGCCGGCGGCGGGGCTGGTGACGGGGGTGGGGCTGGTGCTGGGGCGGCCCTGCATGATCATCGCCAACGACGCCACCGTGAAGGGCGGCACCTACTACCCGCTGACGGTGAAGAAGCACCTGCGGGCCCAGGAGATCGCCCTGGAGAACCGGCTGCCCTGCCTGTACCTGGTGGACAGCGGCGGGGCCTTCCTGCCGCTGCAGGCGGAGGTGTTCCCGGACAAGGAGCACTTCGGCAGGATCTTCTACAACCAGGCAATCCTGTCGGCGGCCGGCATCCCCCAGCTGGCGGCGGTCATGGGCAGCTGCACCGCCGGCGGCGCCTATGTGCCGGCCATGAGCGACCAGACCATCATCGTCAACGGCACCGGTACCATCTTCCTGGGCGGCCCGCCCCTGGTGAAGGCGGCCACCGGCGAGGACGTGAGCGCCGAGGAGCTGGGCGGCGCGCGGGTGCACACCGAGTTCTCCGGGGTGGCCGACCACTTCGCCGAGGACGACGCCCAGGCCATCCAGATCCTCCGGGAGCTGGTGGGGCACCTGGGCCCCGCCCCCCAGGCGGCCGTGGCCCTGCGCAGCCCGGAGCCGCCGGCCTACGACCCGGACGAGATCCTGGGGGCCTGGCCCAGCGACCTGCGCCGGCAGGGGGACATCCGCGAGACCATCGCCCGGATCGTGGACGGCAGCCGGCTGTGCGAGTTCAAGGAGCGCTACGCCACCACCCTGGTCACCGGCTTCGCCCACGTGGAGGGCCTGCCCTGCGGCCTGGTGGCCAACAACGGCGTGCTGTTCGGCGAAAGCGCGCTCAAGGCCGCCCACTTCATCCAGCTCTGCACCACCCAGATGATCCCCCTGGTGTTCCTGCAGAACATCACCGGCTTCATGGTGGGCGCCCAGGCGGAGCGGGGCGGCATCGCCAAGGACGGCGCCAAGATGGTCCACGCCGTGGCCACGGCCAAAGTGCCCAAGATCACCCTGCTGCTGGGCGGCAGCTTCGGCGCCGGCAACTATGGCATGTGCGGCCGGGCCTATGGCCCGCGCTTCCTGTGGTCGTGGCCCACCTCCCGGATCTCGGTCATGGGCGGCGCCCAGGCCGCCCAGGTGCTGGTGACGGTCAAGCGCGAGCAGCTGGAGCGCGAGGGTGGCACCCTGGACGACGCGGGAGCGGAGGCCATCGCCGCGCCCATCCTGGAGAAGTACGAGCGGGAAGGCCATCCCTTTTATGCCTCCGCGCGGCTGTGGGACGACGGGGTGGTGGACCTGCGCGGCACCCGCGCGGTCCTGGCCGCATCCCTGGCCTGCGCCCTGTCAACCCCGGTGGAAGCGACCCGCATGGGCGTGCTGCGAATGTGAGGGTGACCATGGACGGAAGCGAACTCATCCGGATCGGCAACGCCGGCGGCTACTGGGGCGACGACCCCCACGCCCTGCGCCGGCAGGTGCTCGGCCCGCTGGACCTGGACTACATCTCCATCGACTACCTGGCCGAAGTGACCATGAGCATCCTGCAGAAGCAGAAAGCCAGGGACCCCCAGGCCGGATACGCGAGGGATTTCGTGACCCAGATTGAGCCCCTGCTGGGGCAGATCCTGCTGAAGCGGATCCGGATCGTCACCAACGCCGGCGGGGTCAACCCCTCGGCCTGCGCCGAGGCCCTGGCGGCGGTGGCCCGGGCCAAGGGCCTGAAGCTGCGCATCGCCGTGGTGGAGGGCGACCACATCACTGACCAGGTGCCCGGGCTCATGGCGGAGGGGGTGCACTTCCGCAACCTGGAAACCGGCGCGCCGTTCCTGCCCCACGCCGCGCAGCTGCTGTCGGCCAACGCCTATTTCGGGGCCATGCCGGTGGCCGAAGCGCTGCGTTTCGACCCGCACATCGTGCTCTGCGGCCGGGTCACCGACACCGGCCTCACCCTGGGCCCCCTGATCCACGCGTTCGGCTGGGGGCCCCAGGACTATCATCTCCTGGCCGCGGGCATCGTCGCCGGCCACATCCTGGAATGCGGGGCCCAGGCCACCGGCGGCAACTTCACCGACTGGCTGAAGGTGCCCAGCTTCGACGACCTGGGCTTCCCCATCGCCGAGTGCCGCCG
The DNA here is from genome assembly GCA_003165415.1 of Holophagaceae bacterium. Classification (GTDB taxonomy): domain Bacteria; phylum Acidobacteriota; class Holophagae; order Holophagales; family Holophagaceae; genus Mesoterricola. The sequence continues at coordinate 8,726 of PLUC01000125.1, read as the reverse complement.
GGACGGCTCGTTCACGATCACCAAGCACCCGGGCAGCGGCGGCCTGGTGAGCTGCCAGACCGTGCGCGAGCAGCTGCTCTACGAGATGGGCGAGCCCCGGAGCTACCTCACCCCCGACGTGGTCGCCGATTTCGCCAGCGTGCGGCTGGAGCCGGACGGCAAGGACCGGGTACGGGTCTCCGGGGTCCAGGGCCGGGCGCCCACGGACCTCCTGAAGGTCAGCATCGCCTACGCCGACGGGCTCAAGGCCGCAGGCGCCCTGATCGTCTCCGGCCCGGACGCCCGGGCCAAGGCGGACACCCTGGCCGGGGTGTTCTGGCGGCGGCTGGAGCGGGAGCTGGACCTGGCCGGCCTGCCCCGGCTGGTGCACACCTGCGCCGAGTGCGTGGGCGACGACGCCACCCACCGCGCCCTCAGCCCCCGCCGTCCGCCCAGTGAGATCCTGCTGCGGCTTTCCGCCCGCACCGCCCACCGGGACAGCCTGGAACTGTTCCGCAAGCTGCTGCCTTCCATGATCCTCTCCGGTCCCGCCGGGGTGGCGGTCACCGGCGGGGCCCCGGCCATCTCCGAGGTGGTGAGCTACTGGCCGGCGCTGATGCCGCGGGCCCTGGCCCTGCCCACCGTGCGGGTGCTGGAGGAGCGCGGCACGGGCCGGCTGGAGCCGGTGCTGGCCACGGAGCCGTTGCCCTGGCCAGCCACCCCGGGGCCAGACCCGAGCCAGGGCCCGGCCCCGGAGCTGGCCGACCCCTGGCCGCCCTTCGCCCCCGGCGGCCCCACGGTGCGCGTGCCGCTCATGCGCATCGCCCACGCCCGCAGCGGCGACAAGGGCGACACCGCCAACATCGGCCTGATCGGCCGCTCCGGCGAGTGCTATGCCTGGCTGCGCGACCACATCTCCGCCGGGCAGCTCAAGGTCTGGTTCGACGGCCACTGCCGGGGCGCGGTGGAGCGCTTCCCGGTGCCCCGGCTCTGGGCCCTGAACTTCCTGCTGGAGGAGACCCTGGGCGGCGGCGGCACCATGAGCCTGTTCATTGACGCCCAAGGCAAGACCCTGGCCCAGGCCCTGCTGCGCTGCGAAGTGGAGCTGCCCGAAGCCCTGCTCGCCACCATCCCCGCCGAGAACCTGCCCTGCGCGGGCGAACTCAACCCCCAAGGAGACCTGCCATGACCATCCTGGCCCAGTTCCCCATGGAAGCGTCTTTCCACGCCGGCGAGACCGTCCGGGTGGAGGCCCTGGCCAGGGGCGTCATGCGCCTGGTGCTGGACCGGCCCCAGGTGCGCAACGCGTTCAACGCCCAGATGATCCGGGAACTCTCCCAGGCCCTGGAGGAGCTGGCGGTCCTCCCCGAGGACCGGCTGCGGCTGCTGCTGCTGGAAGGGGAAGGCAACGTGTTCTGCGCCGGGGCGGACCTGGCCTACATGAAGGAACAGGCCGAGGCCGGCGCCGAGCGCAACCTGGAGAACGCGAGGGAACTGGCGCGGATGTTCGCCAGCCTCGCCGGGTTCCCGGCGCCGGTGGTGAGCTGCGTGCAGGGCGCGGCCATCGGCGGCGGCCTGGGCCTGGCGGTGTGCAGCGATTTCGTGCTGGCCGATCCCAAGGCGGTGTTCGCCACCTCCGAGGTGATGCTGGGCCTGGTGCCGGCGGTGATCAGCCCCTACATCGTGCGCAAGCTGGGCCTGGCCCACGCCGCCCCGCTGATGCTCACCGGGCGCCGCATCCTGGCCCGGGACGCCCTGGCCTCGGGCCTGGTGCAGCGCCTGGTGGAACCCGAGGAAACCGGGGAGGAGGCCCTGGACAAGGTGCTTCGGGAATTCCTCTGCGCGGGCCCCAGGGCCGCCCGCGCCACCCGGGAGCTGCTACGGCGGATCGCCCCCCTCCCCGGGCCTGACCTGTTCGAGCACACCGCCGGCGCCATCGCCGCGGCCCGGGCCTCCAGCGAGGGCCAGGCCGGGCTCCAGGCCTTCTTCCAGAAATCCGCGCCATCCTGGAACCGGGCTTGACCCCCCGCCGCCTGGTCATCGCCAACCGCGGCGAGATCGCCCGCCGGATCCTCCGGGCCGGCCGGGCCATGGGCTACCAGGTGGCGGTCATCTCCACCGCCCAGGACGAGGGCGCCCGGGTGCGGCGGGAGGCCGACGCGGTGCTGCCGGTGGCGAGCTTCCTGGACATCCCGGGGATCGTGGCCGCCTGCCGGGACTGGGGCGGCCAGCTGCTGCATCCCGGCTACGGCTTTCTCTCGGAGCACGCCGGGTTCGCCCAGGCGGTGGAGGACGCCGGCATCGTGTTCGTGGGGCCCGCCCCCGCCAGCATGCGCGCCCTGGGCGGCAAGGAAGCCGCCAAGGCCCTGGCCCAGGCCTGCGGGGTGCCTACCCTGGAGGCCCTGCTGTCCGTTGAACTGGCAGCCTTGGCCCCGGAACGCTGGGAGGCGGCCCTGGCCGCCCGGGGCATCCGGGCACCGTTCCTGGTGAAGGCCAGCGGCGGCGGCGGCGGCCGGGGCATGCGGGTGGTGCGGGACGCCGGGGCGCTGCCGGACGCGGTGCGCCGGGCCGGGCTGGAGGCCGAGGCCGCCTTCCACGACGGCGCGGTGTTCGTGGAGCGCTACCTGGAGGCGCCCCGGCACATCGAGATCCAGGTGTTCGGCGACGGCCGCGGCGGCGGGGTGTTCCTGGGCGAGCGGGAGTGCTCCCTGCAGCGGCGGCACCAGAAGGTGCTGGAGGAGGCGCCCAGCGCGGTGGTGGACCCGCCCTTGCGCGAGGCGCTGGGCCGCGCGGCCCTGGCCCTGGTGCGGGAGACCCGCTACCGGGGCGCCGGAACCGTGGAGTTCCTGCTGGCCTCGGACCGGGCCTGGCACTTCCTGGAGGTGAACACCCGCCTCCAGGTGGAGCATCCGGTGACCGAACTGGCCTACGGGGTGGACCTGGTGCGGGCCCAGCTGGAACTGGCGGAGGGCCGCTGGCCCGAGGCCCTGGGCGATCCCGGAGCGTTCACCCTGCCCGCGCCCCGGGGGGTGGCGCTGGAAGCCCGCATCCTGGCCGAGGATCCCCGCAACGGCTTCATCCCCACCCCCGGCCCGCTGCGGGTCTACCTGGAGCCCCAGGGGGAAGGCATCCGGGTGGACTCGGGTGTCGGCCAGGGCGACCGGGTCAACGCCCAGTTCGATTCCATGATCGCCAAGCTGATCGTCTGGGGTCCCGACCGGGCCACGGCCGCGGCCAGGCTGTCCGGGGCCCTGGAGGGCTTCACCATCCTGGGCTGCACCACCAACCTGCCACTGCTCCAGGCCATCAGCCGCGCCCCCGACTTCCTGGCCGGGCGTACATCCACCGCCTGGATCCAGGACCACCTGGAAGCGCTCAATGCCCCGCTCCTGGCCGCGCCCTGCCTGGCCTTGCTGGAATCCCTGGGCTTCCGGGAGGCCCTCTCCCGCGCCCTCACCGGGGTGGGCCAGCCGCTGCCCGGCCCCGCCGGGCGCCTGGCCGCCCTGGCCCACCCCGAGCTGAGGATCGGCAGCGCCCGGGAGCAGCCGGCCTTCCCCCTGCGGCGGGACGGGGAGCACCGGTTCACCCTGCTGGGGGCGGACGCGCCCTTGGCCTTCACCGCCTGCCGGCTGGGCGGGGCGCACCTGGCCCTGGCCGTGGGCGGGGAGACCCTGGCCCTGGAGGATCCCCTGGCCCGCCTGCGGGCCCCGCGCACGGACCCGCACCAGGCCCCCGGCCCGGTCCTGGCGCCCATGGCCGGGAAGATCCTGGAGGTGCGGGTTGCCGTCGACGACCTGGTGGAGCCGGGACAGCTGCTGTTCGTCCTGGAGTCCATGAAGATGCAGTTCGAGATCACGGCGCCGAGGCGGGGCCGGGTGGCTTCGGTCCTGGTGGCGCCGGGCCAGGTACTCCAGGGCCCGGAGCCGCTTGCGGTCCTGGAAAGCTGAGCCATGCCCGGCCGGACACGCTGACCGCCGGGAGTTCTGGTAGATTTGAGAGGTCTACCTGATGTCAAACCTTTTCGCTACGACCACTGATCCGAAGTGAACCCGCGGCCGCCGGCCGCGCCGAGCCAGGAGGGTGCAAGGTGTCGCCTACGCAGGAAGCAATGAAGCCCGCGGCCGCCCAAGGCCGCTCATGGTGCACCCGCCGCGAAGGGAAGCTGCGGCGCCTGGCCCTCGTGGAGCCCTGGATGACCGGCAAGATCCTGCCCCGGAGCCGGATCGTGGAGGCCCTGGAAGCGCTCCTGCTTCCGGGCGACAAGGTGGTCGTGGAAAGCTGCCAGAAGCAGGCGGATTTCCTCTCCCGCTCCCTGGCCAAGGTGGACCCCAAGAAGATCCACGATCTCCACATCATCATCCACGCCATCGCCCGCCCGGACCACATCGCGCTGTTCGAGGAAGGCATCGCCCGCAAGCTGGACTTCAGCTTCGCCGGCCCCCAGAGCCTCCGGGTCGCGCAGCTGGTGGAGGACGGCCAGGTGGAGATCGGCGCCATCCACACCTACGTCGAGATCTCCGCCAGGCTGTTCGTGGATCTCATCCCCAACGCCGTGCTGGTGTGCGCCGAGATGGCCGACCGGGAGGGCAATCTCTACACCGGGGCCAACACCGAGGACACGCCGGCCAACATCGAGGCGGCGGGCTTCCGGGACGGCCTGGTGATCGTGCAGGTCAACGAGATCGTCGACAAGCTGCCGCGCGTCGACATCCCCGGCGGCTGGGTGGACGTGATCGTCGAGGCGGACCGGCCCTTCGCCAAGGAGCCCATCCAGACCCGCGATCCCCGCGACATCAAGGAGCTGCAGATCCTCACGGCCATGATGGTGATCCGCGGCATCTACGAGCGCCACCAGGTGACGTCCCTGAACCACGGCGTGGGCTTCGATACCGCGGCGGTGGAGCTGCTGCTGCCCACCTACGGCGCGTCCCTGGGCCTGAAGGGCAAGATCTGCCGGAACTGGATCCTGAACCCCCAGCCCACCCTCATTCCGGCCATCGAGAGCGGGTGGGTCGAAAGCGTCCACAGCTTCGGCAACGAGGACGGCATGGAGAAGTACATCGCCGCCCGGCCCGACATCTTCTTCACCGGCCGGGACGGGACCCTGCGCTCCAACCGGGTCTACTGCCAGCTCGCGGGGCACTATGCCGTGGACCTCTTCATCGGCTCGACCCTCCAGATCGACGGCGACGGCAACACCTCCACCGTCACCCGCGGCCGCATCGCCGGCTTCGGCGGCGCCCCGAACCTCGGCAGCGACGCCCACGGGCGCCGCCACAGCAGCCCGGCCTGGCTGTCCATGATCACCGGCGACAGTCCGGAGGCCCACGGCCGCAAGCTCGTGGTGCAGATCGTCGAGACCTACAAGGCCGGCGGCGTCCCGGTCTTCGTGGAGACCCTCGACGCGGTGGAAGTGGGCCGGATGGCCCATCTGCCGGTGGCCCCCATCATGGTCTACGGCGAGGACGTCACCCACATCGTAACCGAGCAGGGCATCGCCTACCTGTACAAGGCCGATGGCCTCGAGGAGCGGCGGGCCGCGGTCTCCGCGGTGGCCGGCGTGACCCCGGTGGGCCTGCGCGGCAGCGCGAAGCGCACGGCGGAACTGCGCGGCCGGGGCATCGTCGCCTTCCCGGAGGACATCGGAGTCCGGCCCGCCGACGCCAACCGGTCGCTCCTGGCGGCCCGCAGCATGCAGGATCTCGCCACCTGGTCGGGCGGGCTCTACGAACCCCCGGCGCGGTTCCGCAGCTGGTGACGGCCGGAATCCCATCCACGGAGATACAGCGTTATGGAAACCTTGAACTTCGACTATCCAGTTTCGGGCAAGGTGCCGCACCGGGCGCAGGTGGGCGTGGTGGGATCAGGGGATCTGGAAATCCTCCTGGAGCCCTCCCCGGATCCGCAGGCGCACGTCCGCATCCGCACCAGCGTCGAGGGCTTCGGGACGACCTGGAAGGCCGTCCTGGACCAGTTCTTCGCGCGCTACCCGGCCGCGGCGGCCATCGAGATCAACGACTTCGGCGCCACTCCCGGCACCGTCGCCCTCCGCCTGGGCCAGGCGGCCGAGGTGAGCAAGTCATGAACCCATCAGAGACCTTCGAACTCTCCCCGGAAGTGGTGGCCCTGGGCACCCGCCGCAGCTATATCGAACTGGGAGCCCGGGACCGGGCCCGGCAGCTCCTCGATCCCGGCACCTTCCGGGAGCTGCTGGGCCCCTTCGACCGGCTGGAATCCCCCTGGCTGCCCATGCAGGGCATCGTCCCCCAGTCCGACGACGGCTGCGTCGTGGCCAAGGGCGCCATCGGCGGCAAGCCGGCCGTGGCCATCGCCCTGGAAGGCAAGTTCCAGGGCGGGAGCATCGGCGAAGTGTGCGGCATGAAGATCGCCACCGCACTCCATCTGGCCCGCACGGACAACGAGAAGGGCATCACCACCGGGGCCGTGCTGTCGGTGGAGAGCGGCGGGGTGCGCCTGCAGGAAGCGAACATGGGCGAACTGGTCCTGGCGGAGATCTACGCCGAGATCGTGGCCCTGCGCCTGCACGCGCCGGTCATCGCCGTCGTCGCCGGCATGACCGGCGCCTTCGGCGGCATGTCGCTGGCCACGGCCCTGTGCAGCCACGTCGTGATGACCCGCCAGGCCCGGCTGAGCATGAACGGCCCGGAGGTCATCGAGCTGGAGGCGGGCGTGGAGGAGCTGGATGCCCGGGACAAGCCGTTCATCTGGAGCCTGTGCGGCGGGGCGCAGCGCTTCGCCACGGGGTTCGCCGACCGGCTGGTGGAGGATGACGCCGCCCAGGTGAGCGCGGCCGTCGTGGACCTGCTGCGCCAAGGGGTGCCGGAGGTTTTCCGCACCTCCATGATCGATCTCTTCCTTTCCCGCCTGGCGGCGCTGGATACCGGCCGGCAGTGGACGCCGGGCGATATCCGGGAAACCTGGGCGAAGGGTGGTGCGCGATGACGAGCCGCGGACGCAGATGGTTCGAAGCCCTGGCCGGAAGCACCGGCGCCAACCCGGGCTACCCGGGGTCGCTCCTGGCGGCGGACCGGGAACTGGGGGGCGAGCGCGTGGCCTACATCGGCCTGGCCCCAGATCCCGGGAGCCGGTTCCCCCGGGCCAGCCATGGGGAAGTGGGCCTCGAGGAGGGCTGGTTCGGGGCGAAGTTCGTCCGTTCCCTCATCGCGGCGGACCGGAACGGGACCCCGCGCCCCATCATCACCGTGGTGGATTCCAAGAGCCAGGCCTACGGCCGCCGGGAAGAGCTGGCGGGCATCCACCTGGCCGCCGCCGCGGTGATCGCGGCCTTCGCCGAGGCCCGCATGGCCGGCCATCCCGTGATCGCCCTGATCGTCGGCCGCGCGGTCTCCGGATCCTTCCTGACCCTGTGCGGCCAGGCCAACAGGATCCTGGCCTTCAACGATCCCGAGGTGCTGGTCCACGCCATGTACAAGGATGCGGCCGCCCGCATCACCCGCCGCAGCGTGGCCGAGCTTGACCAGCTCGGCGAGCGCATCGTGCCCATGGCCTACGACATCGGCTCCTTCGCCAAGCTGGGCGGGCTGCACCGCCTGCTGGACGTCGCCCTGCCCGACGCACCGGGCCCGGCCACCCTCGACCAGGTCCAGTCAGCGCTGGTGGAGGCCATCGCGGCGGCCCGGTCCGGACCCCGGGATCTGAGCGGCCGCCTGGAATCGCCGGGCGCCCGGGAACTCCGCCGGGCTTCCCTGGAGGTGCGCCGGAAGATGACCGAACAGTGGTCGGAACCGGGAGCCTGACGACCATGAAGGTGGCCTTCCTCTTCCCCGGGCAGGGTTCCCAGCATCCCGGCATGCTGCATGCCCTGCCCGCGCACCCCCAGGTGGCGGCCACCCTGGAGGAAGCCTCCGACGTCCTGGCCCGGGACGTGCTCCGCCTGGACGAGGAGGGGCCCCTGGCCTCGACCATCGCGACCCAGATCGCCCTCTACGTGGCCGGCGTCGCCACGGCCCGCGGCCTCATGGCCGAAGGCGCCGCGCCGGACGCCGTGGCGGGCCTGTCGGTGGGCGCCTACGCCGCCGCCGCCGTGAGCGGGGCCCTGCCCTTCCGGGACGGCCTGCTCCTGGTGCGGACCCGGGCCGAGTTGACGGCGGCCCGCTTCCCCAGCGGCTACGGTCTGGCCGCCATCCTGGGGCTGGACGAGCGGCAGGTCTCCGGTCTGGTCGCGGCCTGCACGACGCCGGACCAGCCGGCCTTCGTCGCCAACCTGAACGCCCCCCGGCAGATCGTGGTCGCCGGCGCCCTCGGGGCCCTGGAGCGGGTCATCGCCCTGGCCCGCGCCAACGGCAGCCGGAAGGCGGAGCTCCTGGCGGTGCGGATTCCCAGCCATTGCGCCCTGTTCGCGGAGGTGGCCGGGCAGCTCACCCATGCCATGGCCCACCTGGAGCCCCGCGCCCCCGGCATGGTCTACATCACCAACCGGGGCGGACGGCCGACCCGGTCCTTCGATCGCCTCCGGGAAGATATCGCCACCAACATCGCCCACCCGGTCCGCTGGCATGACGCCACCCAGGTCCTGGTGGAAATGGGCGTGGGGCTGTTCGTGGAAATGAACCCTGGCCACGTGCTGACCAGCCTGGCCGCCGAGGCCTTCCCCGAGGTCCGCGCCGTGGCGGCGGAGGGCAGTGCGAGCGGGTACCTGCTGAAGCTGATCCGCGAAGCGAACGAAAGCCCGGATTAGACTCAATACTGTTCGGTTAGATATCGAC
>PLUC01000198.1 GCA_003165415.1 Holophagaceae bacterium | reverse complement strand
TCGGGCAAGAGCACCCTGGTGAACGAGATCCTGTACAAGGCCCTGGCCAACCAGCTGCACCAGGGCGCCCACGTGGTGGGCAAGCACCGGGCCATCAAGGGCCTGGAGCTGGTGGACAAGGTCATCGACATCGACCAGGCTCCCATCGGCCGCACCCCCAGGAGCAACCCCGCCACCTACACCGGCCTGTTCACGCCTTTGCGTGAATTGTTCTCCCAGCTGCCGGAGAGCAAGGCGAGGGGCTACCTGCCCGGGCGCTTCAGCTTCAACGTCAAGGGTGGCCGCTGCGAGAAGTGCGAAGGCGACGGCGTGCTCAAGATCGAGATGCATTTCCTGCCCGACATCTACGTCACCTGCGAGCAGTGCAAGGGCAAGCGCTACAACCGCGAGACCCTGGAAGTGCACTACAAGGGCAAGAGCATCTCCGACGTGCTGGCCATGACCGTGGAGGAGGCGCTGGCCCTGTTCGAGCCCATCCCGGTGCTGGCCAACAAGCTGCAGACCCTCATGGAGGTGGGCCTGGGCTACATCCGCCTGGGCCAGAGCTCCACCACCCTGTCCGGCGGCGAGGCCCAGCGGGTCAAGCTGGGCAAGGAGCTGTCCAAGCGGCCCACGGGCCGCACCGTCTACATCCTGGACGAGCCCACGACGGGTCTGCACCTCAAGGACATCCAGAAACTGCTGGAGGTCATCGAGCGGCTGATGGAGGCCGGCAACACCGTCATCGTCATCGAGCACAACCTGGACGTCATCAAGACCTCCGACTGGATCCTGGACCTGGGCCCCGAGGGCGGCGCCCAGGGCGGCAGCATCATCGCCCAGGGCACCCCGGAGGACATCGCCCGGAACAAGGCCAGCATCACCGGCCAGTACCTGAAGCCCTACCTCAAGAAGTAGGCTTGTCCTTCACGGTCCGGACCTTGGGGCTCCGGGCGCGCAGCAGGGCGGCGGCATCCTGGATGGGGACCTGGGTGCCGGCCGAGGCGGCGGCGGCGCGGTTGGCTTCGGCGATGGCGTCGAACACCTCCCGGCGATGCACTTCCACCTCCCGGGGGGCGATGATGCCCAGGCGCACGCCGTCCTTGCCCAGGCCGGTCACCACCACCTCGACGTTGCCGTTGATGATGATGGACTGGTCCAGTTTCCGGGTGATGACCAGCATGTCGCCCTACTTTCCGGGGAAGACTGGATAGGCCAGAGGGAACAGGTCGGTGCTGAGCACGATCTGCCGGGCCTTCAGGGTCTTGATGTTCACCACCACCGGGCCGGCCAGGTTGGCGGTCATGCGCAGGGGATCCCTGGGGATCACCACCAGGGCCAGGATGAGGGCGTCCGACGGCTCCTGGATGGCCAGATCCTGGGCCTCCGCTTCGCTCAGGGGGACCACGTAGTCCGGTTTGATCGCCTGCACGTCGATGCAAGTGAAGGAGATGTCCTCGCGTTCCGCGGACTGGAGGAACTTGAGCGGGTAGCCGTCCTTGGGCTCGAACAGGCGGTACGCCTTGAGCTCGGGGTAGCCGATCAGCCCGGCCGGGAAGTGCAGCACGGCCTCGCCCCTCCTGGCGAACACTTTGTATTGCAGAGGATAGACCGAGGCATCCAGCACCACCTGGCGCCCGGTGCGGGTCCGGACGTTGATCACCAGCGGGCCCGCCAGGTTGGCGGTGGTCTGCCGCGGGTCGCTCCCCGGCACCGTCACGATCACCAGCACCATGGCGTCTTCCGGGGCATGCAGGTCCAGGGCCAGGGCATCGTCCGGAGCCAGCGGCACCTCGTAGTCCATCTTGGCGCAGGCGGCGTCCATGCAGGTGAAGGTGACGCCAGGGTCCCGCCGGGACTGGAGGAACTTGAGCGGGTAGCCGCCCTGGGGTTCCAGCAGGGTGAAGGAGGTGTGCTGGGCGAACCCGATGAGGCCCTGGGGAAAGGTGATGAGGGTGTCGTCCTGGACCATGGGATCTCCTAGCCTTCGCCTAGAACTTCCCAAAGCGCCTCCAGCCGGGCCCGGCGGAAGCGAGGATTGGGCATGCACCGTTCAAGGGCTTCCTTGGTCTTGGGCGGATGTTCCAGCCGGGCGACGATCCACCGGTTGCCCAGTTCCATCACCGCGGCCACATCCCCCTGGTTGCCCCACCGGTGGCGCATGTCCGTGAGCTTCCTGGCCTTTTCCATGGCGGCTTCGCCAAGCCCCAGGTTGCGCACCTTGTCCAGCACCGGGTTGTTTTCCGGGGTCCGGTAGTGGCGCACCCGGTGCAGCAGGCGCCGCATCTCGGCCGGAAGCTGGCTGAGGCAGGGGCCCACCACCGGGTCGTGGCGCTTGGCCTCGGCCTCCTGGGCCAGGGTGCGCAGCAGCGGCAGGAGCAGGGTCGCGTCCCGGGCGGCATAGCTGATCTGGGCCTCGCGCAGGGGCCGGTGCATCCAGTTGGAGTCCTGCTCCTCCTTGGGGATCTCCAGGCCCAGCTTGAGCCGCGCCATGGTCTTGAGGCCGGGCTGGGGGTAGCCCAGGGTGCGCGCCAGCAGCATGGTGTCCATCACCGAACTGGGCACCACGTCGTAGACCCGCTTGAAGACGATGCCGTCGCCGGAAAAGTCGTGGACGATCCAGGGCACCTCGGCCATGGCCAGCAGGGTCGGCCGCATCAGGTCGGGGATCGCCAGGGGGTCCACCAGCCAGGCTTGGTCATGGGTGGCCACCTGCAGCAGGGCCAGCACGCAGTGATGAAAGCCGGTCAGGCTGCATTCGATGTCCACCGCCAGCAGGTTGGCGGCGAACCAGTGGGGCAGGGCCTCGGCCAGCGCCTCAGGGGAGTCGACGAAGGTGGTGGGGAGATCGAACCGATCTGGTGCCATCCCTTTAGTGTGCCCGAGTTCCGTCCCGGTGACGCAGGTAATTGGCTTGAAAGCCAGTTGTCGATTGCCATTACTAGATTGTCTTCAACAGCTCCAGCACCTGCTGGTCGTGCTTGGCGGTGTCCACCTTCTGGACGATGAAGCGGATGGTGCCGGTCTTGTCGATGATGAAGGTGACCCGCGAGGCCCGGCCCAGCATGAGCATCGACTTGACCCCGTAGTCGCTGATCACCTTGCCTTCGGGATCCGCGAGGATGGAGAAGGGCAGGTCGTACTTCTTGGCGAAGGCCGAATGGCTGCCCACGCTGTCCGCGCTCACCCCCAGCACCACCGCGCCCCCGGCCAGGATGGCCTGGTAGCCGTCGCGCAGGGAGCAGGCTTCGGTGGTGCAGCCCGGGGTGTCGTCCTTGGGATAGAAATAAAGAACGACATTGGACTTGCCGAGATAGTCCGCGAGCTTTATCTGGTTTCCGTTCTGGTCCGTGGCCACGAATCCCGGGGCCTTCATTCCGGTCTGAAGGTCAGCGCCCGGGGCCAGGACCCCCACGGACGCCAGCAAGCAAGCCACCAGGCTTCGTCTGAACATGACCCACCCTCCATGCTGCGCCGTCACGGCGGCGGGGCTCGATCATAGTCTTGGCATCGGAAAAAGCCAAGTAGGCTTCTATCGTGGCAACTGAAATCGGATCGCCCCCAGGATCGCCACCGGGCAGGTGACGGCCCTCAGGATGCTGCCGCCCAGGAACAGCGGCAGCCACCCTGCCGCGGTGAGGGCGGCGTACTCCCCGTCGGTGAGTCCCCCTTCCGGCCCGCTGGTGAAGGCCACCGGAGCCCGAGTAAGCCGCGGGTTGTCCTGGCCGGAGGGCAGCTCGTGGGCCACCCAGCGCTGGGCCATGTCCACCGCCAGCAGCGCGTCGAAGGCCACCGGCAGCGCGAACCCGGGCACCTTCGAACGGTGGCTCTGCTCGCAGGCGCTGTGCACGATGCGCTGCCAGCGCTCGAACCGGGCGGCGGTCTTGGCGGCGTCGTATTCGCTGCGCCGGAACACCACCGGCTGGATCAGCGTGGCGCCCAGCTCCACCAGCGGCGGCAGCAGGTCGTCCAGCAGCGAAAGCTGGGCGGTGACCGGGATGTAGGCAGCGATGGCCACGGGCGCCTCCCGCTCCTCCCTGAGCGGAGCCACCAGCCGGGCCAGGGCGTGGTCCTTGTCCAGCTCCGAGAGGTCCGCCCGCCAAGGACCGGAGTCCAGCACCAGCTCCAGGGCGGAGCCCGGCGGCAGCCGCAGGACCCAGAGGTGGCGGGCCTGGGCGGCGCCCAGGGGAAGCTGGACCCCTTCATGGACAGGTCCGGAATAGGGCACGAAGAGGCGGGGGATGCTCATGGCGGGGCCTTCGGGAAAGGGGACCGGTAGGGTCCACCATACCGCAGCTCATCCATTTTTCCTGTCGGTGCCCGCCCGGATATTGGTAGCCTGTGGGGCTGCCCCTTGGCGAAAGGAGGAGAACCCCGTGAAGGTCTGGCGCCACACCCTGGATTGCGCGCCCCGGGAAGGTCCCTGCATCCTCACCCTGGGCAACTTCGACGGCGTCCACGCAGGCCACAAGTCCGTGCTGGAACTGGCGGCCCTGAGGGCCCGGGCCACCAGCGTCCCGGCGGTGGTGGTCACCTTCGATCCCCACCCCGCCATGATCGTGGCGCCGGAGCGCCGGCCGAAGCTGCTGATGACCCTGCCCCAGCGCCTGGACGCGTTCGCGGCGGCCGGCATGGACCTGGCATGGATCATCCCCTTCAGCCGCGCCTTTTCTGAACTGAGTCCCGAGGCGTTCCTGCACGGCCTGCACCGGGTGCTCACCCCCACGGAACTGCACGTGGGGAGCGGCTTCCGCTTCGGCAAGGACCGCGCCGGGGACCTGGCGACCCTGGAGGCCTGGGGCCGGGAGACCGGCTGCGAAGTCCACGGCCATGCCCTGCGCGCCCCGGACGGCGGCTACCTCTCCTCCACGCGCATCCGCCAGGCCCTGGACACAGGCGCGGTGGAGGAGGCCGCCGCCCTGCTCGGCCATCCCTACGCCCTGAGCGGCATCGTGGTGGAAGGGGAGCGTCGCGGCCGGCACCTGAGCTTCCCCACCGCCAATCTCGCCTGGGAGCAGGAGCAGTTGCCCGGCAACGGCGTCTACGTCACCGAAGTGCGCGGCGGGCATCTGCCCGAGGCCCTGCGCGGCCTCACCAACGTCGGCCTGAAGCCCACCTTCCAGGGCCTCAACCTGACGGTGGAGACCCACCTGCCAGGCTTCCAGGGGGATCTGTACGGATGCCACCTGGAAGTGCGCTTCCTGCATCGTTTGCGCGGCGAACGGAAGTTCGCCGACATGGAGGCCCTGCGCTCCCAGATCGCCGTGGACGTGACCCAGGGGCTGGCCTGGCGGCCTTCCAGCATTTCTGAACCATCAGAATAACTTGATTCATAACAAAACTTGTGTAGAGGCCATCAGCGCACAATCAATGGCAGTGAACACAGTCTTGAAATTTTTCCTCGCATCGTTGTGAAAATGTAGTAACCTTAATTTCTGCCGCGATCGAGGTTGTGGCAGTCGGAAGGAAAGCGAGCGAGCCCGCGAGGGTGAGCCGTGATCGTCCGGGCGTCTTTGATAGCCGGATAAAGAGAATGGGAATGCTTTGAGTCTCGAGAGAGACTGTAATGAAACCAAGCGAACAACGCGTTCGTCTTCGCGAGAGGACGGACCGGAGAGCTTTAGGTAT
>PLUC01000111.1 GCA_003165415.1 Holophagaceae bacterium | reverse complement strand
GCGCCAGGAGATACGGATCACCCCTTTGCCCAGGCTGCCAGCCGAGCGACCTTCGGACGACTGCTTCGGGCGGGGGTCCGCATATGGGAGCGCCGGGGGCGGGTGTTCCATGCCAAGGTTGCCTTGCTGGATGAGGATCTCGTCTTGATTGGCACTGCAAATCTCGATTCCTTCAGCTTCAAGCGCAACCTGGAACTGAACCTGATGGTGCGGAGCAAGGCCTTGGCCAAAGAACTGCAGGAAGCCCTGGATGAGGATCGGACCCACAGCAGACTGCTCACGCTGGACGAATGGATTGCCCATCCTGCCTATCGGAGGGCCATTCAGAATTTTGGCTACATCTTCTGGTGGTGTTTTTGAGCAGGCCATGGGCGCCTCAGCCGAAGCAAGGATCATTCCATTCGAGACCCTGGCTGCCCAAACTTAGCAGATCGTCCAGCCTGCTCGCGAGGTCTACACTGGGAGGGAATCGAGGACCTTGGCGCGGGCCAGATCAACCCCAGGAGTTCTTTACCCATGGCAATCTTTCTCCCTACCTCCATGTCGGACCCTGGTCCGGCTCCTGGCCAATACCGTGACCTTTCTGATCTACTTTTTCGCGCTTGGTTTTTTCCTGGAGGAGTTCGGCGTCAGTCTCACCGGCTACCTGGCCAGTGGTTCCATTGCCGCGCTGGCCATCAGCTTCGGTTCCCAAGGCCTGGTCCAGGACATGGTCATCGGCCTGACGCTGATCTTCTCGGATGCCATGGATGTCGGTGACATGGTGGAAATCGTCGGCCTCGCCATCGTCATTGGCCGGGTCGAGGAAATCGGCCTGCGCTTCACGAAGGTCCTCAATTTCCACAATCAACAGGTGTTCATCCCCAACCGCACCATTGCCAATGTCAGCCGATTCCCCCATGGGGGCATCTACGTCTACGCCGGCGTCCAGATCCCGTCGGACCTGGCCCCGGAAAAGGCGGTCCAGATCGTCGAAAGCCTTGCCCAGGGAATGTGGCGGCAATTCGACGGCATCATCCTGAGTGAGCCTGTGGTTGGAGGTGTCGAGCGGCCTCCCAAGGCCGGATGGGCATTCATCCGGGTTCATTTCACAGTCTGGCCCGGGCAGGGTGACTTGATCGAGACCACCTTCCGCGAGCAGACGGTCAACGCCATGAAACCTTTCAACGCTGCCTACGCCGGATGGCAGGTCCCTGTGACCTATCGAGCCATGAACGTTGCCAGACCCCTGATCCCCGTGGAATCGCGGTGACCCTCACGTTCGCGACTGGATCACGCGCGGCGATGCCAATGGCAGAATCTTCAAGTCAACGGGGCCCCGTTACCGACCTCGGTACTGCGTGCGGCGGGGGAGGCTATGCCAACCCGGAGGTCGGTCGCGGCCTCGTGCACGCTGCGTTTGAGATCCAGGGAAGCCTCATGCAGGCCACGCTTGAAATCCTCCGCGGCCTCATGCACGCCGCGTTTGAGATCGGCCATGCTCTGGTCGGTTCGGTCCCTGGCTTCGTTCCAGACCGCTTCGGCCTGGTCGCTCAACTCGCCCACCTTGCCCTTGGCGCGTCGCCCCAGGGCCTTGAGATCCGCCCGGACCTCGGGGCCGGTCTTGCGCGTGGTGAGGGCCACCACCAACGCACCCACCAGGGCACCAGCGACGAAACTGAAGACGGCTAGCTTTCCGGATGGCATTGTTTCCTGGTTCATGGCTGACTCCTATTGGCTCAAATGAAGGTTGTCTTTTTCGGACCGAGCTGTCGTTACGGCTTCTTGATGCTCATTCGGTTGTCCACCCGCTTCACGCCCTGGGTGTCTTCGGCCAACTTGCCGACCAGACCCTTCTCCGCGGCGTTCTTGGCCTCGCCGCGCAGGGTGACCACGCCGTTCCGGGTCTTGACCTTGGTGGCCACAGCTTGGGTCGAGCGATGGAACAGCAGGCTGGTCTTGATCTGGGCGGTGATGGACGCATCATCGATCTTGGCGCCGACCGTTCTGTGGGGCTTCCCGCCGGTCACCGTCTGCTGATTGTCGACCTGCTTGACACCCTGGACGTCCCCCGCGTATTCCGTGGTCAGTTCCTTTTGCGCATCGGTATCCACCTCGCCCTTGAGGGTGACCACGCCGCCAACCGTTGCCACTTCCGTATGGGTGGCACTGACATGTTTATGGTAGGCCAAGGCGGTCTTCACCTTCATGGTGATCCAGCCATCGGATTGTTCGGCCGGCTGGTCACCCTTGACCCGGAGTTCGTTGATGACCCTCTTCACCCCGGCGCTGTCCGCGGCTGTTTCCACGGCAAGGGCCCGGTCGGATTCTTCCAGCACCATGCCCGTGAGGGTGACCACCCCGGCGGAGGCATGCACCGCTATGTCGTCCCGGAAAAGATAGGTCTTGAAGTTGTAGGAGTTCTTGATGGTGTTCTCAACCCGGTGGTCCTGGTCGCTGGCCTGGAGCGGGGCCATCGCCGCGATCATGATGGCCGGTGCCAGGATGGCAGTGCGGAAAAAGAAGCCAACATAGCGCATGGTTCACCTTCCTGGGTCAGAAAGAAATGCAAAATCTGAGCCATCGCGTAAATGTTGCAACTGTAATAAATACTATGGATTTTTCGCCGCTGGCACCGTTCACAGAATCAGAATGAAGCTTCAACCCGATCAATATGGCACCCCTCGGATTCTCGCGGTCTTGCCGGAAGTCTCCCTTCTCAGCCTTGTCAATAATCCAGGGAAACCCCGGCGGCTTCATTCCAGTCCATGATACCTTTATAGGTCGTATCGCTGACCCAGTAGGGCGGGCAATAGCCCATGATGTCCTTGAAGGCCGGGGAGGCCTTGGGCGTCAGGGTGGCCACGTCCAGTCCCGCGGCGCCCAGGGCCGCGCCGGCGTGGGCCGGGTCCGTCGGCCACCCGGTGTTGTTCCCGAAAACGGCCACCCCGCAGGGGGCGTGGTTCCGGCCCAGGGCGTGGCCCATTTCGTGGGCGAAGGTGTCCTGGTAGCCGGCGAGGTCGTCCCAGCCCGCGGCTTCCTGGGCCGCGACCGGGGTGTCCCCCTGGGTGCCGTTGCCGTTGCTGCGCTTGACGACGCCATAGTAGTAGCGGCCCACGTCCCCGTTGGCCAGCCTCAGGGTTCTCAGTTCCCCCAGCAGTTGGACCCAGTCGTGGTCCTGGTGGGGGTGGTCGTTCAGGTTGGCCGTGGTGTGGAGGGGGGCGCCCACATGGACATCAATCTGGGAAACGGGGTACATCGCCCGGAACCGGGCGAGCCAGGCATTCCGGGTCCGGCCTCCGGTTTCCACCTCTCCAGTGAGCCCACTCTGAACCACGGGAACCAGGGTAATGCGAAGGATGGGGACCCTGCGGACCTCCAGCGTGCTCTGGACGTTATGGGCCGCGGGATCGATCTCCGCCACGGCGCGGTCCGGATCCACTTCGATCTGGATATGGCCGTTGGGGGCGAGCACATTCCCAGGGATGGGGAGATTCCAGGATGCATTCAAGCTGTTTTCATCAAACCCCGTGGGCACCGAGGCCGCCGGTGCCGCGATGGTCCGCTGCCATGGGGAGCCCGCCCCCCCGGTGATGGTCACCCGCACCGTGGGGGCCGCGTGGTTGGCCGCGCTGGCCCTGAGAAACACCCGGAGCACACCGTCGCGCCTGGCCACCAGGGGCACGCTGCGGTCCAGCGTCTGGACGGCCTGGGTGATGTACCAGCCGTGCAAGGAGATGCTGAGGGGAGCGGAGGGCGGGGGTTGGGACCCGTGGCCGCCCCCGCCGCCGCATGACCCGGTGAGCGCCAGGGCCACGACCATGAGCAGGGGTTGGATTCGACCATGACAATGAATTAACAATTTCGGCAACGTGAGCATACTTCTCCCTGGCGGCGCGGGGAACGCTTTCCTGAAGGTGCCCCCCAGAAAATATATCTGCAGCCAAAGGAACATTCAATTAAATAATTTATTATTTCCCTATCGGGACCGGAGTCAGCCTTGGCCAAGGAGCTGCTTCAGTTCGCCGATGACCTTGTCCTTACCCGCGGATCTCCAGGAGGTGGGGACCGCTGTTTCCTCTGCCCTTAAGGACCCGGCTATGGCCCGAGCCTGCAACCCCCACCAACCCTCCCCAGGAGTCGTCCCCCATGCGAAGCAACAGGTTATTCCTCAACGGCTGCTAGACTTCAGCCATGTTCGTCGCCGTGGCAGGCCTTCCCGGAGATCCCGCGGCCATGCGGGGGGCCGCGGCCCTCTGCGGTCTGACCGTAATGGAGGTGGGGGCGCGCTGCGGGGGGGTGCTGCCGAGGGTCCTGGTGCGCCAGGCCCCGGAGGACGAGGCCCGGCGCCTGGTGACGGGCCTCGGGGCCCTGGGGTTCAGAGCCTTCGCGGCAGATGTGCGGCGGATTCCCTCGGACGCCCAGCGGATCGTGGCCCGGCGGCTGGAGGCGACCGGCTCGGGCCTCAACGTCACGGACGGGCGCGGAACCTGCCACCCTTGCCCGTTCACCACCATCGCCCTGGTCCAGACCGGCTACCGCACCACCTCCCATTCCGAGGTCGTCAAGTCCACGGAGCGCAAGTTCTCCATGGGCCGGGCCCTGATGACGGGGGGCCTTGCCCTCACCAAGAAGGTAGAGACGGTCACCGAGCAGGTGACCTCCAGCCGGGAGTCCTTCATCCTGGTGGCGCGTACGGAAGGCCTGCCGGCGATCATCCTCTATGAATCCCGGCTGGGCTATCCATGCCTCGGCGCCGAACTCAAGCCCTCCCGCCACCTCAACCTCAAGGCCGTCCTGGAGCGCCTGCGCGCCCTGGTTCCGGCGCCCTTGGACGACCGCGCCGCCCAGCCGGCCTTTCTCCGGGGCCTGCCTCAGCTCGGCGTGGACGAGGTGGACCTGGGGCTGTTCCTGGTCCAGGAGGACCGCAACCTCTGAGCGCAGCCCGATTCCGCTCGCGCCAATCCAAAGGCAAATGTATCCTGTTATTTCCAGGTTGGTTTTATCAATATCCCTGCACACCGAAGGGTCCGGCCTGAATGGAGGGGTAAGTCGATGGCCCAGGCAGTCACCCTCCGGCAATCCCTGGAAGCCATCGTAGGCGCCGGGCGGGTGCTGCACCGGCAGGCGGAGCGGGTGGCGTGGGCGGCGGACGCGGGGTCCTACCGGCTGATCCCCCGGGCGGTGGTGTTCGCCGGCAGCGTGGCCGAAGTCCAGGGCCTGTTCCGCCTCAGCCGCCAGGCCGGGATCCCCATGACCTTCCGGGCCGCGGGCACCAGCCTGTCCGGCCAGGCTATCAGCGACGGCATCCTGGTGGAGGTGGCCCGGCACTGGCGGGGCATCCAGGTGCTGGACAGCGGCGCCCGGGTCAAGGTCCAGCCCGGCGTCATCGGCGCCCACGTGAACCTGGCCCTGCGCCCGTACTCCACCAAGTTCGGTCCCGACCCGGCCTCCATCAGCACCGCCACCGTGGGCGGCATCCTCTCCAACAACGCCAGCGGCATGTGCTGCGGGGTGACCCAGAACGCCTACCACACCCTGGAGTCCCTCACCTTCACCCTGCCCTCCGGCACGGTCATCGACACCGCGGCCGCCGACGCCGACCAGGCCTTCCGCCAGCGGGAGCCGGCCCTGGCCCAGGGCCTCCTGGACCTGAAGGCCGAACTGGAGGGCAACGCCGTCCTGGCCGCCCGGATCCGCGCCAAGTACCGCATGAAGAACACCATGGGCTACTCCCTCAACGCCTTCCTGGACTTCCAGCGGCCGGTAGACATCTTCCGGAACCTGCTGGTGGGCTCCGAAGGCACCCTGGCCTTCATCTCCGAGGCGGTGCTGCGCACCGTGCCCGACCTGCCGGTGAAGGTCACTGGCTTCCTGCTGTTCCCGGACATCCGCGCCGCCTGCACCGCCATCATCCCCTTGCGGGACGCTGGCGCCGCGGCCCTGGAGCTGATGGACCGCGCCACCCTGCGCGCCATGGAGAACCAGCCGGGGATCCCCGCGCACATCCGGACGCTGCCCGCCGGGGTGGCGGCCCTGCTGGCGGAGTTCCAGGCCGCCGCCGGCGCCGACCCCCTGGAGCTGGAGCGCCAGGCCCTGGCCGCCTGCGCGGGGCTCACCCTGCTGGAGCCCGCCGGCTTCACCCACGACCCCGCGGAGCAGGCCAGCTTCTGGAGGATCCGCCAGGGCGCCCTGCCCACCATCGGCGCCGCCCGCGCCCGGGGCACCTCCATCATCACCGAGGACCTGGTGTTCCCCCTCCCGGTCCTGGCCGACGCCGTGATGGACCTCATCGCGCTGTTCAGCCGGCACGGCTATGCCGACGCCATCGTGGTCGCCCACGCCAAGGACGGCAACCTGCATTTCGTCCTCACCCAGTCCTTCCAGGACGAGGCCGCGGTGGCCCAGTACGCCGGCTTCATGGACGAGGTGGCGGACCTGGTGGTGCACAAGTACGACGGCGCCATGAAGGGCGAGCACGGTACGGGACGGAACATGGCGCCCTTCCTGGAGATCGAGTGGGGCCCGGAAGCCAAGCAGATCATGACCCGGCTGAAGTACCTGGTGGACCCCGAGCGCCTGCTCAACCCGGGCGTGATCCTCAACCCCGATCCCAGGGCCCACCTGGCCAACCTCAAGGACGCCCACCCGGTGGAAGAGGAAGTGGACCAGTGCATCGAGTGCGGGTTCTGCGAAGCCAGATGCCCCAGCCGCGAGCTGACCCTCACGCCCCGCCAGCGCATCGTCCTGCGCCGGGAGATCGCGCGCCTGGAGGCCACCGGGGAGGACGCCGGACTGCTGCGCGAGCTGCGGCGCGACTTCCAGTACCTGGCCCAGGACACCTGCGCCGCGGACGGGCTCTGCGCCACCGCCTGCCCCGTGGCCATCGACACCGGCGCCCTGGTCAAGCGCCTGCGCCGCCAGGGCCATTCCGCCCTGGCCCAGGGCATCGCCGCCTCAGTCCAGCGGCATTTCGCCAGGGTGGAGCCGGTGGTCCGGCTGGGCCTGCGCTCGGGCCACCTGGTCCAGCGCGTGTTCGGGGCCGGGACCATGGTCGCGGTCACCCGCCTGATCCGGGCCGCGGCCCGCCAGGCCACCCCCCAGTGGTCCGCGGAGATGCCCCGGGCCGCCGGGCGGCTGCCGCGCACCGCAGCCGCGGGCGCCCAGGCCATCTACTTCCCCGCCTGCATCTCCCGGGTGATGGGAGCCCTCCCCGGGGAGCCCGCGGCCCCCAGCCTGCCCGAAGTGCTGCTGACCCTGGCCAGCCGCGCCGGCGTGCCGCTGCACATCCCCGAGGACCCCGAAGGGGTCTGCTGCGGCGTGCCGTTCTCCTCCAAGGGCTATGCCCCCGCCCACCGGGCCGCGGTGAACCAGGCGGTGGAGCGGTTCTGGGCCTGGAGCCAGGAAGGGCGGCTGCCCGTGGTGATGGACACCTCCCCCTGCGCCCACGGGATGAGGGGCGCGCGCCCCTACCTGAGCCCCGAGAACCAGGCCCGCTTCGACCAGCTCCGGATCCTCGACCCGGTGGAGTTCGCCCACGACCACTTGCTGCCCAGGCTCACCGTGCGCCGGCGGATGGGCAGCGTGGCCCTGCACCCGGTCTGCTCCCTCACCAAAATGGGCCTCACCCCCAAGCTGGAAGCCATCGCCGCGGCCTGCGCCGGAACGGTCCTGATCCCCGAGGACGCCGGCTGCTGCGGCTTCGCCGGGGACCGCGGCTTCCTCTTCCCCGAACTCACCGCCAGCGCCACCCGGCGTGAGGCTGTGGAAGTGGCGGCCACCCCCTGCGACGGCCACTTCTCCAGCAGCCGCACCTGCGAGATCGGGGTCACCCGGGCCACGGGCCGGCTCTACCGGAGCTTCCTCTACCTCCTGGAAGCTGCCACCCGTTAATGATTTATGATCTTGGTGGGCAGGCGCAGGATCAGGATCACGCTCACCAGCATCCCGCCGGCCAGGACGTATAGGGCGAGATCCGTACTGTGGGTGGTGTCCTTGATCCAGCCGACGAAGTACGGGCTGAAGAACCCGGCGGTCTGGCCCAGGGCGTTGATCAGGGCGATGCCGCCGGCGGCGCCCGCGGCGCTGAGGAAGGCGCTGGACACCGGCCAGAACATGGGCAGGGCGCCCATGGCGCCCATGGTGGCGATGGTCAGGCCGATGGCCGCCACGGCGGTGTTGGAGGCAAAGCGGGCGGCGATCACCAGGCCGATCACCCCCAGCAGGAGGGGCACCGCCAGGTGCCAGCGGCGCTCGCGCCGGACGTCCGCCGAGCGGCCCAGGACCACCATGGCCACGCTGGCGGCCAGGTACGGCACGGCCGAGACCCAGCCGATGACCAGCGGGTCGGTGATGCCGCTGGTCTTGATGATGGTCGGCAGCCAGAAGTTGATGGCGTAGACCCCGCAGGCCATGCCGAAGTAGATGCCGCCCAGCAGCCACACCCTGGGATTGCCCAGGACGCTCAGGAAGGAGTCGGACACCTCCGCCGGACGGTTCTTTTCATCCTCGATCAGGGCCTGCTTCAAGGCGCGGCGCTCATCCTCGCCCAGCCACCGGGCCTGGTCGATGCCGTCGTTCAGCAGGAAGAACATGCCCACGCCCAGCAGGATCGTCGGCACCCCCTGGGTCAGGAACAGCCACTGCCACCCGGCCAGGCCGCCGACACCGGAGGAGAGGGAATGCAGCACCCAGCCGGACAGCGGGCCGCCCACCACCCCGGAGAGGGGGATGGCGGACATGAACAGGGCCGTGATCCGTCCGCGCTGGGCCTTGGGGACCCATAAAGTGAAATAGAGGATGATGC
The DNA here is from genome assembly GCA_003165415.1 of Holophagaceae bacterium. GTDB lineage: Bacteria > Acidobacteriota > Holophagae > Holophagales > Holophagaceae > Mesoterricola. The sequence goes on along the minus strand of PLUC01000111.1, from coordinate 4,498 downwards.
CCGGAAAGAAGCCAGCCTCGGACGCGCCGGTGAGGAAGCGGAGCAGGTAGAAGGTCCTGGCCGAAGACACGAACATCAGGCAGGTGGAGAAGATGCCCCAGAGGATCATGGTGGCCGCCAGCCAGCGCCGCGCCCCCACCTTGTACAGGATCAGGTTGCTGGGCACGGCGAAGGAGACGTAGCCGATGAAGAAGATGCCTGCGGCCAGCCCGTAGGTGGTTTCGCTGAGATGCAGGGCTCCCAGCATCTGCAGCTTGGCGAAGCCGACGTTCACCCGGTCGAAGTAGTTGAACAGGTAGCAGACGAACAGGAACGGCACCAGGTGGAGGGTGATCTTCCTGTAGGTCTTCACCAGGTCGGCCTGGCTGAACGTATCCTGGACCTGGATTCCAGCCATCAGTCGCTCCCCGGGGTGTGAGTCTCGATCATTGTTTGCTAGGGTGGACTCTATCACTTTATTGCAAAAATCATCTTATGGGAGGATGTGCTTTTCCGCGCAGGCCCAGTCCACGATCTCCATGACCCTGGGCCAGACTTCCGGCAGCACCGTGCGGATGGGGTCCATGCGCCTGAGCACCTGGTCCCGGCGGATGCCGTGGTCCCTCCAGCTGCCGCCGCCGGACTGGGCGTTGAGGAGCAGCGGCTGGAGGCGGTCCAGGGCGTTGGCGTAGCGGGACTCCGGCGTGGCCCCGGCCTCGAACTCGTCCCACAGGGCGCGGTGCTCCGCGTCCTGCCCCGGCGGCAGCATCCCGAAGATCCGGTCCGCCGCCCGTTCCTCCCGCTCCTGCTTGGAGGCGTTGGCCGCCTCGTCGAAGGCGAACGTGTCGCCCGCGTCGATCTCGATGACATCGTGGATCAGCAGCATGCGCAGCACCCGGAGCAGGTCCACGGGCTCCGCGGCGTAGCTGGCCAGCACCCCGGCCATGAGCGCCAGGTGCCAGGAATGCTCGGCGCTGTTCTCCCGGCGGGCGCCGCTGGCGACGGGGGTCTGGCGGAGGATTTCCTTGAGCCGGTCCACCTCCACCACGAAGGCGAGCTGGCGCATCAGGAGCGGTTGGTCCATGGTTTCCTCTAGACTGCTTTCCTGAGCAGGGCCTCAAGGATGCGGTCGTGGAGCTCCTGGCGCTGACGGGGCTCCTCCCGGTCCCCGGTGAAGGAGAAGGCGTCGGCGCAGCGCAGCGCCGCGCTCTCCATGGCCTGGCGGATGCCCGGGATGGTGCATTCCTCCGGGAAGGCGGTGCGGTAGCCCCTCAGGGCGTGGCGCAGGGCGTTGGCAGTGCCGGCCCGGCTGCCCCGCAGACTGGGGTCCTGCTCCGGGTCATCGATCAGGTCGTGGACCGCGCAAAGGCCTGCGTGGGCCTCGACGATGCGCTGCCAGGCCTTTTCCTCGCCCAGGAGCTCCTCGGGATATTCGGCGGCGAAGGCCGCGTCGAGGGCTGCGATCTGGGCCTGGAGGCCCAGGCGCTGGGCGCGCGCTCCGCAGGGGCCGCAGGCCTCCATGGCCAGGGCCACCTGGCGGTCATCCCCGAGGATGCGGTAGAGCGCCACCAGGTAGCCGCTGGCCATGACGGCCTGGGCGGTCCAGAAATCCACGGTCTGGGTGAGGGCGGTACTGGCCATTGCGGGTGGAGCCATTAAGGTTCACTCCTTATGAGCCTGGGGCGGGGGGCACGGACTGCGCCAGTTTGGCCTGGATTCCTTGCAGGGTAAAGGGGTCAGGCTTCTCCGATCCTTCTCACCGGGTACGGCAGCTCGATTCTCTTCACGGTCCGGCCCAGCCAGAACAGCCTGCTCATTCTTCCGAGCGCCGCGCCATGACCCACCGGAGGTTGCCATCCTGGTCGCGGATGGTCAGCTTGTCGCCGCCCCGGGTGATCTCACGGGCCCTGATCCTCGGGCCATGCTGACTGGTGAATTTCTCGCCCAGAATGGTGACGGCGTCCCCGATGAGCTTTCTCATGGCATGCTCGCTTTGGGAACGGGGCCAGGTTTTCGAGATGGCCACCTTATCGTTGGAACGGCTGGGATGGATGCAGGATCCCACCATGCCGGCCTGGAATCAAGGCTCCCCGGCAGGCTGCTCCACGGTCTTTTTCGCCATCCTGGGCGCGCGGTAGGTCAGGTATTCGGTCATCCAGCCGGCCATGAATCCGGCCCTGGCCGGAAACAGCGCGAAGCCGTGGTCCTTGCCGGGCAGGGTCACCGCGCACACGCCGAACACGTCCTTGACGGCCTTGGCGTTGCCGGCGGCCTCGGGGTCGTCCGCCGCGGCCAGGACCAGTACCGCGGCGTGGGACTGCTCCACGGCGCGGACCAGGGCGGCCCCGGCGTCCGCGCCGAAGGCCCCGTTCCCGGCCGGGCTCAGCGCCAGCACCACCACCGGACGGATGGCCGGCGCGGCCATGAGCGCGGCGAAGGCGCCCACGCTGGAGCCGGCCAAGCCCAGGCGGCGCGGATTGATGCGTTTCTGTTTGCGCACCCAGGCGGCGGCCTGGATGAGGTCGGCGGGGATCTTGTCGAAGCCGACGGTCTTGGCGGAAGCCAGGAAGTCCGGGGTGACCGCCACCGTCTCGCCGCCGTTCTGGGTGCTCTGGCCGTGCCCGCGCAGGTCCAGGGCCAGGGTGGCGATGCCCTTGGCGTTCAGCAGGTCGGCCAGGGGCTTCCACCCGCTCCGGTCCGCCTGGAACTGGTGGGCGAGGATCACCACGGGACGGAGGCCGGGCTCCGGCGGGATCGTCAGGGATCCCTTGAGTTCGAACCCGTCGGGGGAGGTGAGGCTCATGTCCCGGGTCGCCGGCTGGGCGGCGGCGAGCAGGGCCGGCAGGCATAGCAGCAGGCTGAGGCGACGCATGGGAACTCCTTGTCAGGAAATGATACAGGGCGCCTGGATCTAGCGGGCTAGCATCTTCTGTTCCAGCATGCGCTTCACGTCCGGCCACTCGGAAGAGATGATGCTGAAGCGCACGGAATTACGGATTCTTCCATCTGGCATGATTCGTTCGTTCCGAACCGTTCCTTCCTGTTTCGCGCCGATGCGCAGGATCGCCGCCCGGGACTTTTCGTTCAATTCGTCCGTGGAGAACTGGACCCGCACGGCATTCATGACCTCGAAGGCATAGGTCAAAAGCAGGTATTTCGCCTCGGTGTTCACCCCCGACCGCTGCATCGAGCCGCTCAGCCAGGTGTGGCCGATCTCCATTTTCCGGTTGGCCCGGTCGATCTTCCAGAACCGGGTGCTACCGATGATCCGTCCGCTGGCCAGGTCCATGATCACGAAGGGCAGGACGGTCCCGGCCTGGCGCCCGGCCAGCGCGGTGGCGATGTACTGCCCGACGGTCTCGGGCCCGGGAACGACGGTCACAGCCAGGTTCCACAACTGGCCGTCGGCCGCCGCCGCCAGGAGACCGGTCTCGTGTTCCGGCCTGAGCGGCTGGAGTTCCACCACCTTTCCGCGCAAAGTTGGCTGGATCAACTGAGATACCTGGTCGTTCATGTTTGGCCGGCTTTCGATCGGGGAATGTTCATTATAGAACATTATGGGCGACCATGGTTTATTCCCAACCCCAACCTATACTGGTAGCTGAGAAGGCAATGCAATCGCATGGTCTTTTTCGTGCTCCGATAGGGTGCATCGGCTCGATATTCTGGGGGTGGAACATGGCTGTCATCACCATCTCGAGGGAATTCGGGAGCGAGGGCAGCCTGGTGGCGGAAAAAACCGCCCAGATCCTGGGCTATCACCTGGCCGACAAGCAGACCATCGAGGCGATCCTGCGCACCGATTGCGCCGTGCCGGAGTTCCAGCGGGAATATGCATCCGTCCCCGGCTTCTGGGACCGGTTCGACCTGCGCAGGATGGAGCGGAGGCAGGTGCTGATCGAGTCCCTCAACCGGGCGATCCTGGCCCTGGCCCAGCACGGCAACATGGTCATCGTCGGCCGGGGCGGCTTTTCGGTGCTGAAAGGCCTGGCGGACGTGTTGCACGTGCGCATCCAGGCGCCCCTGCCCGTGCGCATCCGCCGGGTGACCGAGCTGCCGGAGGCCACCGTGCCCAGCCGCGCGGAGCGGTTCATCCTGGAAAACGACAAGATCCAGAGGAGCTTCATCGAATCGGTCTACGGCGTGCCCTGGGACACGGCCAAGCCTTTCGATCTGGTGCTGGACACCGGCAAGATCGCCCCGGACCTGGCCGCCGGGTGGCTGGTCCAGGCGGTCCAGGCCATGTCCGGCGGCGGGTTCACCGCGAGCGGGCTGGAAGTGGACCCGGTCTTCGCCGCCAGGGTGAACGGGGTCTTCCACTGCGAGGCGCACGCGGCCTGAGAGGGTGTCTGCATATATGCAGACACCCTCTCTGCAGTTTGGACTTTTCGTCCGGTCCAATCATTCCCTGCCGGTGGCTCCGGAATTGTTCGTTCCGGTGCCCCGGGTTCGCACCGACCCATTTCGGGTCCCCCGGTCAAGCGCCGACCCACACTTTCGCTTCGAACTTTCCGTCCTC
>PLUC01000161.1 GCA_003165415.1 Holophagaceae bacterium | reverse complement strand
AAGCCGAGGGACCCTGACGGACCATTCCAGAGCCACCGGCAGGTCATGATGGAATGGTACGGAATGTCGAAACTGCAGCCCAGGTCAACGCAGGCGTTGACCTGGATCTAAGGACCTTATGCCGGGGCACGGCCAATTCGTTCAACTTATTTCTTCGCAACGGCTTATTGCAGCAGCCGGTGCGGCAGGCTCTCCAGCCGGGCGGCGGGAGAAACAAGGATATAATTGAGCTTACGCTGCAGTTCGCGGATGGTGTTGGCCCCGGCGTAGGTGAGGCCCGAGCGCAGCCCGCCGACGATGTCGGCGATGATCTCGTCCTCGTCCTCCCGGTAGGGCACGGTGGTGGACACCCCCTCCGACGTCTTCCAGCCGGTCAGCCCGCCCAGGTAGTCGTCGGCGGCCTCCCGGCTGGCCATGCCCCGGTAGACCTTGTGGGTGGGCTCGCCCTGCTCGTTGCGCACCGGCAGCCCGGGGGTGGGCCGGGTGCCGGCCAGCATCCCCCCCACCATGACGAAGTCTGCGCCGAAGGCCAGGGCCTTGACGATGTCCCCAGCATAGCGGATGCCGCCGTCGGCCACGATGGAGCGGTCGGCCCGGGCGCACTCCTGGATGGCGGTGAGCTGGGGCACCCCGAACCCGGTCTTGATCCGNNGCGCATGCGCTTGATCATCTTGCCCACGTACTTGGCGTGGCCGTGGGCCACGTCCACGCAGAAGAACTGGGCTCCGGCCCCCTTCAGGGCCTCCACCCGCTCCATCTCCTTTTCCGAGGTGCCCACCGAGACAAAGGTCGCCCCCTGGCAGCGCTTGAACATCTCAACGTTCTCGGCGATGGAGCAGAACCGGTGCAGGATCCCGATCCCGCCCTTGGCCGAGATGAAATCGGCCATGCCGTCCTCGGTGATGGTGTCCATATTGGCGGTCATCACCGGCACCTGGAGGGTCAGCTTGCCGGTCTTGTCGGTCATGCCGATATCGACGATGCGCCGGGATTCATGATGGTTATAGGCCGGGACCAGGAGCACATCGTCGAAGGTGATGGCAGTTTCGGGCATGGCGGAGCCTTTCGAGACAAGGTATCAGTCTACATCCGCCGGCCCCTTCGAGGCCTGCCAGGATCGGTCAGGATTCTGGGATGGCCAGCACGGTCAGGTACTCACGAGGTGAATAGACCTCGGCCCCCGCCCGGGCCTCCGGTGGGAAATGCTTGAGGTTCCCGGTCACCAGCGCCGCCCCCGTTGCCTTTGCCAGCGCCAGGAAAACGGTGTCCTTGGGATCTGGAAGCGGGTGCGGCAAGGCCGTAGGATCCAGAGGCAGCCGGGCCGACACGGCCAGCAACCGGTCCAGCCATCCTGGGGGGAACCACGCCTTGGCGAACTTTGGCCGATGCATGACCTCCAGGTACTCCCGGAGCACGCCCGGACAGAGGATCATGGACAGTTCCCTGCGCAGGGTCATGGCCACCATTTGCGCGGGCGGCCCCTGGGTGAGCCCAGCCGACACCAGAATGTTGGTGTCCAGCACCACCAGCCGGGTCAAGAGGCTCTCCGCTTCCCGGGCGCCGGGGTTTCCTTTCTGGAAGCGGCGATTTCCGCATCGATCTCGTCCATGGTCAGGTCCGCCAGACCCGCGGCCTCGGCCCGCTTCCAGGATTCCCGCATGGCGGCGAGCGCCAGCGCGGTCTTCAACTCCTCCTCCTGGGCCTCCATCGCCCCAGGCTCCACCGGAATCAGGAAATAAGCCGGCCCCTGGCGGCCCGAAAGCACGACCCCTTCACCAGGGCGCAGCTTGCCCAGGGCCTTGGCGCCCTGAAGCCGGAAATCGCGGAATGCAATTTGGCGCATGGATCACCCCCCATGAGACAAATTGTAATCAAAACGTTAACGTCCGCAAGACCCGCGTCAGTTCTTCTTGAACTGCCGGTCGTAGGCTTCCTGGGCGTACTTACTGGGGGGCACGTTGAACCGGCGCTTGAACGCCCGGGTGAACGCCGAGGCATCGTAGAAGCCCAGGGACTCGGCCACGTCCAGCGGCCGCTCGCCGTCGGACAGGAGCTGCACCGCCCGCTGGAGCCGACGCTCGATGAGGTACTGGTGCGGGGTCGTGCTGGTGGCTTCCCGGAACAGCCGGATGAAGTGGTCCGGGGTGCAGCGGGCCAGCTTGGCCATCTCCGGAACGCTGTTGGGGGCGCCCAGGTGGGCCTCCATGTGGTCCAGCACCACCTGCAAGGTGCTGCGGCTCAGGCGGTAGGGGAACCGGGCCCGGTCCTCCTTTTCGCAAAGGCGGGTGAGCTCGGCGCCCAGCAGGATCAGGAACAGTTCCCGGGTCATGAGCTGCAGGCCGTCGGGGTTGGCGATCTCCTGGGTGAAGATCCCGAACAGCTGCTTCAGGCTCTGGCTGCGCAGCACCGCGTAGCTCGCCTCCTGCCACTTGCGGGGCGGGTGCTGCAGCACCGAGACCAGGGGCTCGGGGAACGGGCCGTCCATCTGCAGGGCGGTGAAGCCGAACGGGGTGTCGGGGTGGTGCCGCTTGAAGCTGTGCCCGAACCCGGGCATCAGCAGGGCGAGGCTCCCCCGGGGGATGACTCCCTCTTCCGTGTCCTCGCCGGTACAGACCCGGATGGGGCTGCCAGGCAGCAACAGCGTCCAGGATTCGTTGGACGGCATCGCCTTTGTGGGCACCGGATCGCGCTTGCAGATCACAAGCCGCAAAGGGCCGCTGGTATAGGTTTGGACGTTCTTTGTATCGGGACCGGTCATAGGTTTTTTCTTGGGGACAAATGACGGGTTGATGGAGATCGCGCTCCGAAATGGCCAGCTTCGATCCAATCGGATCATAACCGCTCAAGGGTATTAGAGTATCAAACTTTAGAAAGCATACCCCCGATGCTCTTAAACAACCACAATCCGTCAGTCCCCCCCGTCACATCTTCCACGGCCCGTTCGGGATGGGGCATCATGCCCAGGACGTTGCCCCGCTCGTTGACGATCCCGGCGATGCCGTTGACGGCCCCGTTGGGGGTGAACTCCGGGCCGGTCTCGCCCTCGGCCGAGCAGTAGCGGAACACCACGCCCCCCCGGGCCTCCAGGGCGGCCAGGCCGTCCCGGTCCAGGGTGTAGTTGCCTTCGGCATGGGCGATGGGCACCCGGAGGATCTGCCCCACGGCCATGGCCCCGGTGAAGGCCAGCCCGGTGCGCTCCACCCGCAGGTGGACATCCTTGTGGATGAACCGGAGAGATTCGTTGCGCAGCAGGGCCCCGGGCAGGAGGTGCGCCTCGCACAGGATCTGGAAGCCGTTGCAGATCCCCGCCACCAGGCCCCCCTGGTCGGCGAACCGCTTGATGTCGGCCATGATCGGGGAAAGGGCGGCGATGGCGCCGCAGCGCAGGTAGTCCCCGTAGCTGAACCCGCCGGGGATGAACACCAGGTCGGTCCCTTCCGGCAGCCGCTCCGACCGGTGCCAGACCGGAACGGCATCCCAGCCCATCACCGTGCCGCAGGCGTGCAGGGCGTCGTGGTCGCAGTTGGACCCGGGAAAGGTGGGGATGGCGACCCGCATCAGAGCACCTCGATGCTGGCTTTTTCCATCACCGGGTTGACCAGGAGCTTTTCGCACATGGCCCGGGCCCGGGTTTCGGCCTCGGCCCGGTCCGCGGCGGGCACTTCCAGTTCGATCAGCCGGCCGATGCGCACCTGCTCCACCTGGAACCCGAAGCCGTGCAGCCCCTGTTCCACGGCCTTGCCCTGGGGATCCAGGATCCCCGGTTTCAGCGATACCAGCACTCGCACCTTCATGTTTCCCCCAGGTAATTGATGTTAACCGATCAGCGGGCCGCCACCGCCAGCCGGTACAGTTCGCTGGCCGCCATCCCCAGGTGCCGCGCCAGGGGCTTCACCGCCTCCCGCAGGGTCATGCCGCCTTCCCGGGCCGCGTCCAGGTAGCGCAGGGCCCAGGGCGGCAGTTCCTCCCCGTCGAAGGCCACCTGGAGGTCGGTGACGGTGCGCTTGGCGTCGGCGCCGGCGATGACCAGCACCATCTCGCCCCGGTTCTCGCCGCCAAGCAGCCCGGCCACCGCCGACGGCGTGCCCCGGTACCAGGTCTCGTGCAGCTTGGTCAGCTCCCGGCCCAGGGCGATCTCCCGGTCCGGCAGCAGCTCGGCCATTTCCGCGAGGGTCGCGTGGATCCGGTGCGGGGTCTCGAACACCACCACGGTCTCCTCCTGGGTGCCCAGCTTGCGCAGGAAGGTCTTGCGCGGCTCGCTGCGGGAAGGCAGGTAGCCCCAGAAGCTGAAGGCGTGGCTGGGCAGGCCGGAGGCCACCACCGCCAGGGTCACCGCCGAGGGGCCGGGCAGGACCGTCACCTGGACCCCCGCCTCCCGGGCCAGCCGGGCCAGCTCGAACCCGGGATCGTTGATCCCCGGCAGGCCCGCGTCGGAGCAGTAGGCCACGGTCTGGCCCGCCGCCAGGGCCCGGGCCACCCGCTCGGCGGCCTCCAGCCTGGCGTGGTCGTCGAACCTCTGCAGCGGCTTTTCGATGCCCAGGTGGGCCAGCAGGCCTCCGGTGCGCCGGGTGTCCTCGCAGGCCACCAGGTCGCAGCCCTCCAGGGCCGCCACCGCCCGGTGGGTCAGGTCGCCCAGATTGCCCAGGGGCGTCGGCACCAGAATAAGATGTCCAGGCACAGTGGCCCTCCCGCTACAGTCTACTATGCCCGCCCCGAGCCTCACCTCCGCCCAGGGCCGCCGGCTGCTGCTGGCCGGGCAGGCCCTGCTGGGCCCGCCGCCGGACGGGCTGGAGGGCCTGATCGCCCGGCTGGGCTACGTGCAGCTGGATTCCATCAACGTGGTGGAGCGGGCGCACCACCTCATCCTGGGCAGCCGGAGCGCCGGCTACGAGCCGAAGCAGCTGGAGGCCCTGCTGGACCGTCGCCGGCTGTTCGAGCACTGGACCCATGACGCCGCCGCCATTCCGCTCCAGTGGTACCCCCACTGGCAGCTCCGCTTCCCCAGGAGCCGGGCGCGGATCCTGGCCAGCCCCTGGTGGCGCAAGCGGATGGGCGACCAGGTGGAGCCGCTGCTGGCGCAGGTGCTGGCGCGGGTCCGGGCGGAGGGTCCCCTGCGCAGCGCCGACTTCGAGCACGCGCGCCAGGGCGAACCCGGCTGGTGGGGCTGGAAGCCGCAGAAGGCCGCCCTGGAGCTGCTCTGGCACACCGGCGAACTGGCGGTGGCCGGCCGGGCCCACTTCCACAAGAGCTACGACCTGGCCGAGCGGGTGTTCCCCGAGGCCCACGCCCTGCCAGCCCCGGCCCCGGAAGCCCACCTGGAATGGGCCTGCGCCACCGCCCTGGACCGGCTCGGCGTGGCCACCCCCAAGGAGCTGGCCGCCTTCTGGGACGCGGTGGAGCCCGCCGAGGCCGCCCGCTGGTGCGCCGCCAGCCTAGCCGCCGGCAGCATCGAGCGGGTGCAGGTGGAGGCCCTGGATGAGGGCCCGCCCAAGCCCTGCTTCGCCGTGGCGGACTGGCGGGAGCGGCTGGCCGCGCTTCCGGAGCCCGGAGACCGGATGGTGCTGCTCTGCCCCTTCGACCCCATCCTCAGGGACCGGGCCCGGACCCTGCGCCTGTTCGGCTTCGACTACCGGTTCGAGGCCTTCGTCCCCGAAGACAAGCGCCAGTTCGGCTACTACGTGCTGCCGGTCCTGGCGGGGGATGCCCTGGTGGCCCGGGTGGACGCCAAGTTCCACCGGGCCCGCGGCGTCCTGGAGGCCAAGGGCGTCTGGTGGGAAAAGGGCGCCCGCCGGGCCAAGGCCCGGCTGCGCGCGGCGCTGGAAGACCTGGCCCGGCGGATCGGGGCCCGGGAGATTCAGTAGCCTTCGCCTTCCCCCGGCGCCTGCGCCTTGCCCCGGTGGATCCAGAACAGGTAGGCGAAGTAGGCCAGGGCCAGGGGGAAGCCGATGAACCACCACACCATCCCCGCCCTCAGGCTCGCGGCCCCGGCGCTGGCATTGTACGCGGTGATGCTCGCCGCCGGATCCAGGGTGGAGGGAAGCATCACCGGCCAGACGCAGGCCGCGGTGGCGGCCAGGATGCCGACGATGAAGGCGCTGGAGCCCAGGAAGGCCTGCAGGAACCGGTTCCCGTACAGGCCCGCAAACACCGCCGCGAGGCCGCCCAGGAACAGGGCGACGCCCACCCAGGCCAGGCCCGCGTGGGACAGGTTGCGGTACAGCGCCGGATTCACCTCCGCCGTGGCCCAGGTGGCCAGGACGGCCAGGGCGGCCGTGGCCAGCCACAGGGGCTGGGCCGCGCGCCGGCAGCGCTCGTGCAGGGCGCCGGAGGTCTTCCAGGCCAGGAACAGGGCGCCGTGGGCGGTGAGGGTGGCCAGCACCAGGACGCCCATGAGCACGGTGTACCAGTCCAGGATGCCCACCGGGTTGGCCACCCCGAAGTGGGTGAACAGGGGAATCTGGAAGTAGCCGGTGGCGTCCAGGGGCACGCCCCGCACCACGTTGCCCAGGGCCGCCCCCAGCAGCACCGGCAGCAGCGCGCTGGCGACGGCGAACACCAGGTCCCAGAACGACCGCCACATGGCGTCGTGCACGTGGGAGCGGAACTCGATGGCGATGCCGCGCAGGATCAGCGACCAGACCACCATGAACATGGCCAGGTAGAACCCGGAGAAGCCCGAGGCCAGCAGGCGCGGAAAGGCCAGGAACATGGCCCCGCCCGCGGCCAGGAGCCAGACTTCGTTGCCGTCCCACAGAGGCCCGATGGCCGCCAGCACTTCCCGGCGCTCGGCCTCGGTGCGGGCCACGAACAGGTGCAGCACGCCGGAGCCGAAATCGAAGCCGTCCATGACCGCATAGATCGCCACCATGACGGAAACCAGCCAGAACCAGAGCATTTCCATCTCGATCTCCTAAGCCACCGGACCGTGGTTGACTTCACGCCCCACCAGGAACAGGAACAGCAGCCCCAGCACGAAGTACAGCCCGGCGAAGCCCAGGCTGGTGAACACGGTCTGGCCGGGATGCACCAGCTGGGAGGTCCCTTCGGCGGTGCGCATCAAGCCGTACACCAGCCAGGGCTGGCGGCCGAACTCGGCCACCACCCAGCCGGCGCTGTTGGCGATGAAGGGGAAGGGGAAGGCCAGCATCAGCGCCCAGAGCAGGGCGCGGATCCGTTCCAGGCGGCCGAAGACCAGGAAGGCCGCCGCGAGGCCCATGAGCGCGATGAACAGGGTCCCCAACCCCACCATGACGTGGAAGCCGTAGTACAGGAACTCCAGGTTGGGGGGCCACTGGTCCCGGGGAAATTCGTTCAGGCCCTTCACGTTGCTGGAGAACGACCCGTAGGCGATGAAGCTCAGCAGGCCGGGCAGGCGCACCGGGTTGTCCAGTTTGCGGCCCTCCACGTTGGGCTGGCCGATGAGGTTCAGCTCGGCGTAGGGCCCGCTGTTCCAGCGGCCCTCCATGGCGGCCAGGGCGGGCTGCTGGTACCGCGCCACCCGCTTGCCCTGCTGGTCCCCGGTGGGAAAGGCCACCAGCAGGCTGGCCAGGAGCCCCGCGACCACGCCGGTCCTCAGGAACAGGGCGGCCTGCTCCAGATGGACGGCGCGCAGGGTCCAGAAGGCCCCCACCGCCGCCACCACGAAGCTGCCGGTCACCACCGCGCCCATCATGTTGTGCAGGTACTGGACCACGGCCCAGGGGTTCAGGAGGAAGGCCCAGAAATCCGCCAGCTGGAGGGTGCCGTCGGCGGCGATCTGGTAGCCCACCGGGTGCTGCATGAAGGCGTTGGTGGCGATGATGAAGTAGCCGGACAGCCAGCTGCCCAGGAACAGCGCCACGGCCGCCATGAAGTGGCGCCGGGGCCCCAGCCGGCGCTCGCCCCACACCAGCAGGCCCAGGAAGGTGCTCTCCAGGAAGAACGCGAACATGCCCTCCATGGCCAGGGTCTGGCCGATGACGCCGCCGGCCCGGGCGGAGAACCGGGCCCAGTTGGTGCCGAACTGGAATTCCATGGGAATGCCGGTGACCACGCCCACCGCGAAGCTGAGCCCGAAGATGCGGATCCAGAAGCGGGCCGCGGTGGCGAAGCGCTCCTCGCCCGTGGCCAGGGCCAGTCCCTTGAACACGACGATGATCAGGGCCAGGCCCATGGTGAGCTGGGGGAACAGGTAGTGGAAGGTCGCCGTGAACCCGAACTGGAGCCGATGCCAGAACAAAAGGTCACCCATCGTCAAACCCCCTCGTCAAAATCCAGCGCAGACACCCTACCCTGTCACGCCTTCCTCCAACGCACAATAGGCCAGGGCCAGGAGGCGGTGGTCCGGGTCCGGCGGCGCACCGTCCCGCCCCTCCAGGGCATGCACCGGCACCGCGCCCTGCAGCGCGTTGGTGAGCAGCACCCCCTCGGTCCGTTCCAGATCCCGCGGCGTGAGCAGCGCTTCCTCGGCCAGCCCGGCCTCCAGCAGACAGCGCCGGGCCACCCCCGGCAGCGCCCCGTCCGCCGCCGGCGGGGTCAGCAGCCGCCCGCCCAGCGCCAGGAACAGGCTGGTGCGGGACCCGTCGGTGAGCCGGCCGGCCTCGTTGAGCGCGATCACCTCGAACAGCCCGCGCCCCTCCGCCTCGCGGGCCATGAGCCGGTTCTCCAGGTACGAGAGGGTCTTGAACCGGTTGAGCGGACTCGAACTCATGCGCCGGGTCTCCCGGGAGAGCCCCAGCAGGATCCGCGCGGGGCGGGCGGGCCGCCACGGGGCCGCCGTTACCAGGAGGCTCCGGTCCACCGCCACCAGGCGCAGGACGCCGCTGGCCAGCCCGGAGCACGCTCCGGCCACGAAGGCCAGCACCGTCGCCGGATCCGGGGGCGGCTCCAGGCCCAGGAAGCGGGCGCCGGCGGCCAGCCGCTCCAGGTGGGCGGCCAGGCGCAGGGGCGCGCCGTGCCGCACCCGGATCGTCTCGAACAGCCCTTCCCCGTGCCGGGCGCCGGAGCCCGCCAGGTCGATGAGGGTGTCGCTCAGGAGTTCAAGCATCGGACGATGGAGCTGCCCTTGTGGACCGTTTCCTGGTACTCGGCCGCAGGGTCGGAGTCCCACACCACCCCGCCGCCCACCCCGAACAGCAGGTCGCTGGGGGAGGTCCAGGCGGTGCGGATGGCGATGCTGAAATCCGCCTGGGCCAGGTCGTGGGAAAACCAGCCCAGGGCCCCGGTGTAGACCATGCGCGGGTGCGCCTCCAGCTCCCGGATCAGCCTCATGGCAGTGCGCTTGGGGCAGCCGGTCACCGAGCCGCCCGGGAACAAGGCCGAGAACAGGGCCTCCAGGGTCAGCCCGGGCACCAGGCTGCCGGAGATGTCCGCCACCAGGTGGTGGACATTGGCGTAGCTCTCCAGCCGGGGGAAGGTCTCCACCCGCACCGAGGGGATCTGGCACACCCGGGTGAGGTCGTTGCGCATCAGGTCGGTGATCATGGCCAGTTCCGCGCGCTCCTTGGGGCTGGACAGCAGGTTGCGCTTCAGCAGGCCGTCCGCCATCGCATTGTCGCCCCGGGGCGCCGTGCCCTTGATGGGGCTGGCCAGGATCCGGCCATCGCTGATGCGGAAGAACCGCTCGGGCGAGGAGGACACCACCGAAAAGTCGGGGCCGGCGATGAAGCCCGAGAACGGGGCGGGGTTGGCGTCGAACAGCCGGCGCGCGAACAGCCTCAGGTCGCCCCGGAACGCCCAGCGCTCCACCCGGGTGAGGTTGACCTGGTAGACGTTGCCCTTGGCGATCTCCTGGCGGATCAGTTCCACCTTCTCCTGGTAGCCCTTGGCGGTGTCGCTGTCCCAGATCTTGCGGGCCCGGAACGGGCCGTCCAGGAGGGCGTTGGGGGCCGCCTCGGCGGGATCCCCGCCCTGGCGCTGGGCCAGGTACAGGGTCTCCGTCTCCCGGTCGTAGAGGCGCAGGTTGCGGTAGACCGCCAGATGGCAGTCGGGAAACGGGAAGGGCTTGGCGGCGGGCGGCGGCAGGGAGACGGCCAGGCGGTTGCCGCACTCGTAGCCCACATGGCCGATGAAGTCAGGCAGCACCGGGGGCACGTCCCCCGACCGCACGAAGCGGGGCAGCGGCCCCTTGGGCTCGGCCAGGACCAGGATCGGGTCCTCCCCCAGGATGATCCAGCGGGTCTCGGCGCCGTCCCCGTAAAGGAAGGCGAACGGCTTTCCACCCAGGGAGTCGAAGAAGTCCACCGTCTTCAACCGGCAAGGCCGCGCGCTCCAGTTTTCAGAAATCTCCTCGAAGGGCATGTTCCATTATCGCAGGCCCGTCGTCCGTGAGAAAGGAATCCGGGTGGAACTGCACCCCGGCCATGCGCATGCCCCGGTGGCGCAGGGCCATGGGGATGCCGTCCTCGCTCCGGGCGGTGACCTCCATGCAGGCGGGCACCTCCCGCACGCACAGCGAGTGGTAGCGCGCCGCGCGGATGGGCGAGGGCAGCCCCTGGAACACCCCCCGGCCGTCGTGCAGGATCCGGGTGGTCTTGCCATGGACCGGCTCCGGCCCGGCCTCCACCGTCCCGCCATAGGCCACCGCCAGGCACTGCATGCCCAGGCACACCCCGAAGATGGGCACCCGCCCGGCGAAGCGGCGGATGGCGGCCAGGGAGACGTGGGCCTCCTGAGGGCTCCCGGGCCCCGGGGAGATCACCAGCAGATCCGGCAGGTCCGCTTCCAGCGCATCCAGGTCCACCCCATCGGCCCGCCGCACCTCCACGGTCGCCCCCGCGGCGGCCAAGCCGTGGGCGACGTTGTAGGTGAACGAGTCGAAGTTGTCGATGAGGAAGACGCGGCAGGGGGACACGGAAGCTCCGTGAACTATCTTAATCGAGCATCCTCGCCACCGCCGCATAGGGATCCAGCGTCTTTTCGGCGATGGCCTGGACCAGTTCCTCTTCCATCTCCGCCCCGGCCCGGGCCCGGGCCCGGCGGGCGGCCTCCTCGGCCAGCAGGCTGCCGAAGCGTAGCCGGGCCCTTGCATGGGCCTTTTCCTGGAAGCCGCCGTGGGCCCTGAGCCAGGTCCCGTGTTCGCGGATCTTGGCCAGCAGCTCCGGCAGGCCCTCCCCGGCCCCGGCCACGGTGCGCAGGATCGGCGGATCCCAGTCCTTGGCGTGGGACAACGATTTCATGCCCTCGATCTCCGACTCAACCTTCTCGACCCCGTCCCGGTCTGCCTTGTTGATGACGAAGATATCCGCAACTTCCATGATGCCGGCCTTGATGGCCTGGATCTCGTCCCCCATCCCCGGCACCATCACCACGCAGCACGTCTGGACGCAGCTCACCACGTCCACCTCGTCCTGCCCCACGCCCACGGTCTCCACGATCACCACGTCCCAACCGGCCGCGTCCAGCAGGTCGATGGCGTCCTGGGTGGCCCGGGCCAGGCCGCCCAGGGCGCCCCGGGTGGCCATGGAGCGGATGAAGATGCCCGGATCGGCCGCGATGCGGCCCATGCGGATGCGGTCCCCGAGGATGGCCCCGCCGCTGAAGGGCGAGGTGGGGTCCACCGCCAGGATGCCGACCCTCTTGCCCTCGGCGCGCAGGATCCGGGCCAGCTGGTCGGTGAGGGTGGACTTGCCCGCGCCGGGCGAGCCGGTGAGCCCCACCACCATGGCCCGGCCCAGGTGCGGCCAGGCCAGCGCCATCAATTCCCGGGCCTGGGGATGGCCATTCTCCATCCAGGTGATGGCCCGGGCCAGCGCCCTCGGCCGGCCGTCCAGAAGGGGTTGGATGAGACTCGACGCAGTGTCCATCCCTACAGAATGCCATCGGCCCGGAATCCAGGCGAGGATGGTCTTGGGCTGCCATGGGGATGTTATGATTCCTGCGGACCTTTCAGTCTTAATCGAGAACCCCATGAGCCCCAAGTCCCCCGATCCCACGCTTCCCCCTCCGACCCATTCCGGCTTGTTGGCGGCGCAGCAGGCGGGCACCGTGAAAATCCAGAAGCGGGAGGTCAAGGAGCCGAGCAATTTACGGGAAAAGGTCTGCGCCACCTGCGGCAAGACCTTCGAGCTCACCCCGGATCAGAAGTTCTTCAACTGCCCCCATTGCTACCGCAAGACCCTGCCCCCGCGCAAGCCGGCCCGGAAAAGCGAAGCCCAGATCCTCACCCAGATCACCTGCGTGGAGTGCGGCACCGTCGAGTACCTGGATTTCGTTCCCCCGGATGTCCATGCCACCTATTGCCATGCCTGCTTCACCAAGAAGCGGCAGGAACTTCACGCGACCCGGCTGCACACCGAAAGCCGATAAAAACCCTGGAGATGCACATGAAAGTTTGCTTCACCGCAGTCCTCTCCACCCTGGTGCTGCTCAGCCCCGGCACCGCCGCCCAGGCCCAGGCCAAGGCCGCCAAGCCAGCGCTCACCGGCAAGGCCAAGGAAAGCCTGGAAGCCCAGTTCGCCCGCCAGAATTTCAAGCAGGTGCTGGACGCGGTCAACGACGCCTGGTTCGGCAAGGCCTACGCTGGCGTCAACGCGGTGGACCTCTCCGGGACGATGACCATCAACCTCAGCGCGGCCGCCATGAACGCCCAGGTAGAGCAGATGGGCCAGGGCGCGGTGAAGGGCGGCCTGACCAAGGGCGCCACCGTCAACCTGGCGATCAAGGGCACCTACTTCGCCAATGCCGACTTCCGCACCGAGATCAACGGCGATTTCGGCAACCTCCTCTACTACCGAGTCGGCCCCCACGGCTTCCTGTACAGCAAGGAGCAGAACGCCTACACCACCCGGGTGGACCCGCCCCCCACCGCCCCGCCCACCTCCTTCCTGGGCTGGTTCCGCGAGTGCATCAACGACATCCAGAAAGTGTACGTGGACGGCTCCACCTTCAAGGCCGCACTGGGCAAGGGTTCCGACAGCAACCTGCAGACCCTCCACTTCACCACCACCACCGGCCCCTACGATCCCAAGAAGCGGGAGCAGAGCCTGGCCGAGAGCCTGGGGTTCTGGAAGCGGGGCAAGCTTGAAGTGGTGTTCGAGAAGTCCAGCCATCTGCCCCAGCAGATGAACTACAGCAACGAGAGCCAGGGCGTCTTCACCCAGATGTCCTTCAGCTACAACCCCGGCGGCAGAATCAACAGCGTCACCATCGCCAACCAGAGCAAGGGCATGGAAGGCCCCGCCTCCCTGACCATGGCCTACGACGGCGCCGGCATGATCAACCATCTCACCGGCCAGATGGGCTTCAGCAAGGGGACCATGCGTTTCGACCTGGACCTCGCCTTCGCCAAGAACCGCTCAGTCAACACCATCCGCACCGTCCCCCCGCCCACCGCCACCAAGAAGGGCCGGGAAGAGATGGAGACCCTCCTCCTGGTGAACCTGGCCGGCAAGCTCCTGGACCT
>PLUC01000138.1 GCA_003165415.1 Holophagaceae bacterium | reverse complement strand
CGCCGATGACGAAGCGGCCGGTGGGGTTCACGTGGTAGATGGTGTCCTGGTCCAGGTACTCGGCGGGCAGGGCCGCCTGGATGACCTCCTTGATGACCCGTTCCCGGATCTCGGCGTTGCCGGCGGATTCAGCGTGCTGGGTGGAGATCACCACGGTGTGGATGCGGGCCACCTTCTCGCCGTGGAATTCCACCGTCACCTGGGACTTGCCGTCCGGCCGCAGCCACTGGATCTGGCCGGACTTGCGCACCTCGGCCAGCTTGCGGGTGAGGGCGTGGGAGAAGTGCAGCGGGGCGGGCATGAGCTCGGGCGTCTCCGCGGTGGCGTAGCCGAACATCAGCCCCTGGTCCCCGGCGCCGCCGGTGTTGACTCCCATGGCGATGTCGGGGCTCTGCTGGTCCAGGGTCACCACCACCGCGCAGGTGTTGCAGTCGAATCCCTTGGAACTGTGGTCATAGCCGATGGCGCGCACGGTCTCCCGGGCCAGTTGGGCCACCGGGATGTAGCACTCGGTGGTGATCTCCCCCGCCACGACGATCAGTCCGGTGGTGACCAGGGTCTCGCAGGCCACCCGGCTGTTGGGGTCGCCGGTGAGGGCGGCGTCGAGCACGGCGTCGGAAATCTGGTCCGCGATCTTGTCCGGATGGCCTTCCGTGACGCATTCGGAAGTGAAAAGGATTCGTTCATCTGATGCCATCGTTGCGCTCCCGGTAAAAAGCATATCAGATCGCTATGGGCCGCCCGTCAGGCAGGATTTGAAATATCCGGCCCGGGCCGCTATGTTGAAGAGGCTGGATGGAGCGCCATCAACGTTTTTCCCCTGGAGTCGCCGATGCATTCCAAACGTTTTTTCAGGTTCCTGTTCGGGGCCATGACCTTGGCCACCCTCGTGCTGGCGCCGGCATGCAGGCGGTCGGGGGAGGACAAGGAGATCAGGGACCTGTCCCAGAAGGCGGCCGAACTGGACAAGCTCAGCCAGCAGGCGGGCACCGCCGCCACCGAGGAGACCCGCAAGCTGAAGGCCGCCGGCGTCAATGACGTCCGCCCCGACGCCGCGACCCTGCAGCTCACGGACGAGCAGAAGGCCGCCCTGGAAGATCGCATCAAGGCCGAGAAGAACAGCTCCTACCAGGCCCTGCTGCAGGAAGTCCTGGACAAGGACAAGGAACTCAAGACCCTCAACGACAAGATCTCCCGGCTGCGGGCGGTGCTGCCCAAGCCCGACATCGCCAAGCCCAACGACAGCCATTACGGCCTGGCCATGCGCTTCCTCAGGAAGAAGGGCGTCTCCGAGGAGAAGGCCAAGGCCCTCATCAGCCGGGTGCTGATCATGGAAAAGCTGGCGCCCGGCTTCGAGGTGTACCATTTCTATAACAACGGCGTCTACGGATCATGGGTTTCCCAGGGCCGGGCTGAAATCAGCCCCACCGAGCTCCAGGCCGAGCAGAAGGCGAAGATCGAAGGCGAGCGGGACGTGGCCAACGAGAAGGCCGCGAAGCTGGCGGAGGAGGTCGCCGACCTGAACGCCCAGAAGGAGAAGATCACCGCCGATCTCGAATCCCTCCGTGTGGAGAAGACCAACATGATCAAAGAGATCGATGGTCTTTCCGCCACCAACGAGGCCCAGAAGGCCAACCTGAACTCCATCCACTACGTGGTCGGGAACCGCAAGGCCCTGGAAGAGCAGGGGGTCATCGTGGTGCCCATGTTCGCCAAGGACCGGGCCGGCACCAACTGGAGCGACGGCGTCTTCACCCAGGCCCTGGACCTCCGGTCCAAGGACACCCTCACCCTCACCGCCGCCCAGGCGGGCCTGAAGAAGATCTCCAAGGTCACCGTGGTGCCGGGCTCCCTGGAGAAGGACAAGCACTACTCCCTGGCCATTGCCCAGGACCAGGCCAGCGTCACCGTGAAGATCCTGGTGAAGGACCGTTTCCGCAACGAGAAGGTGGCGTTCGCGCTGTCCGACTGATCAGTTTATCTGTTTGATGGTGCGGGGGCCCTCCTGCTGGGGGCCGCCGCCGCCCCTGCCCATGAAGATCACTTCCAGCACCGTGGCCACCGCGCTGGAGACCAGGGCGCCGAAAAAGCCCGCCCAGAAGCCGGCGACCCGGAAGCCCAGCCCCAGGTTCGTGGCGATCCAACCGGCGAACCAGAACACCAGCCCGTTGATGAACAGGCTGAGGCAACCGAAGCTGCAGGCCATGGGCACCAGCGCCATGAATTTCAGCAGCAGGCCCAGGGTGGCGTTCAGGGCGCCCAGCAGCACTGCCACCGCCACCAGGTCCAGGAACGGGCCGTGCTGGATCCCGGACACGAGGTAGGAGGCGACCAGCAGGCCGATGGCGGAGAACAGGAATCGAAGCAGCATCCGCACGGAGAACCCCCCGGTTCCATGATGCCATACGAAGCCGCTGGCCGAGGCTGAATGCGCCACAGGCGCCCCGGAAGGCGGCTGTGGCGGGATTCCGGGCGGCTACTGGGCCGGGGTGCCGCTGGCGGCGATGGCGGCGTCCAGCTTGTCCAGAGCCTTGTCCAGGGACTGTTCGCCCTCGGCGATCTCCTTCTTGATCTGGGCCTGGGCGGCATTGGCCATGGCGCGGTCCATGGTGTCCTTGGTCATGACCACGAACACGTAGAGGCTGCCGTCGGTGGGGTCGGTCCAGAAGGCGCGGGTGCTGGTGCCGGCCAGTTCCTGGTCCACCAGCTGCCGGGTGACGTTCTCGATGACCCGGTTCATCACGTCGCTCCTGATCGGCTTCTTGGTGCCGTCGGCGGCGGCGGTGCTCACCTGCTGGTTGAGCTGGGAGAACATGTTCTGCACCCGGACCTTCAGTTTGCCGGCCAGCTTGGTGCGGGCGTNNCCGTCGGGGATCTCTTCGTTGTCGATCCAGGAGGGGGCGTTCTTGGCGGGGGTGGTGGTGACCGGCATGGTGTTGGGGGCCTGCTTGGGACCGCAACCGACGAGGCCGGCCAGGGCCAGACCCAGGAGTAGAACGAGTGACGATCGCATGGCTGCTCCTTGAAGGGATGAAGAACCTGACAAATTAAACCAGAGAGGACTGGCTGCACCAAGGGGACAATGATGACGGGAAATGCACCTCGACGTTTCCAGTTGAATCCAATTTATAGCTCTCTCCCCATCGTTACAAATGATTTATTTCAGGCCTTTTGACAACCACAATGAATCCCCAACCAAGCCCTTCCTGGTCTGATCCTTGGACCGTCCGGCCGGTGGGATGGTTTATAGTCCGTCAACCACCCTCTTGAAAGCATCCTCCGACAGCAACCCCGCCGACGGCTTTTTCCGCTGCAGCTGGCCTTCCTCCACCAGGGCTGCCTTGAAGGCGGGCACGGTGATGAGGCCCTTGGTCGTGATGCCGTTGGCGGTGGCCCGGGTGAATGCACGATTGAAATCCGGGGCGTTGCGGCTCCGGTAAAGGGCCGCCAGGTAGTTGCCCTGCAGGTTGACCTTGCCCGGCTGGGCCTGGACCAGGGGCTGGAGCACGGCCACGGCCTGGCCGGGATCGGAAACGATCAGCTTGTCGATGGTCTTCAGCGGGTCCTCGGGCGGCGGGGGGGTCGAGGGTTTCGGCGGTGCCACCTGGGCCGGCGTGGAAGCCGCGATGGGCGCCGCCGCAGGCTTGGCTGGCGCGGCCGTCGCCACGGCGGGCTTGGCGGGAGCGGCCGGCGCCGCGGCGGGCTTGGCGGGA
>PLUC01000055.1 GCA_003165415.1 Holophagaceae bacterium | reverse complement strand
CGGGCATGAAGTGGGGGTGCGGGGACCGAACGCATGCGTTCGGTTAGAGCGAGCAAAGCGAGCGCGCGGTCCCCCCGTCCTGTTCGGCCTACTGAGTCTTTACTGGATCGGCGGGCCTCCTGGGCAGGCGCGCCGGATGCTCGGCCATGCGCCGCATCACCTCCGCCACCGCCCGCTCCAGCTGGGGATCCCGCCCGGCCAGGAGCGCCCTGGGGTCAGTCTCCACCTCCACATCGGGGTGGACTCCTTCCCCTTCGATGATCCAGTCCCCGTTGCGGCTCGCCGTGCCTTGCACAGGAACCCCGACGAAGCCTCCGTCCTTGAGCGGGCCGGAGCTGGTGAAGCCCACCGCGCCGCCCCAGGTGCGCTTGCCGATGAGCGGCCCCAGGCCCGAATCCCGGAAGTGGTAGGCGAAGATCTCGCCGTCCGACGCGGTGGTCTCGCTGATCAGGCAGACCATGGGGCCGCAGAAGACGGTGTCGGGGTAGGTGACGGGGAGTTCGCCGATGCGGCCGAAGCTGGTGCCCATGAGCTTGCGGCCCAGGCGTTCCAGGATCATCTCGGAGGCGTCGCCGCCGCTGTTGGCCCGCACGTCCACCACCAGCCCTTCCTTGCGGATCTGCGGGTAGTACCACTTCACGAACTCGGACAGGCCCCGGGAATCCATGTCGGGCAAGTGGATGTAGCCCACCCGGCCGCCCGAGAGCTGGTCCACCCGTTCCCGGGAACGCAGCACGAAGTCCAGGTAGCGCAGCGAGACCTCGCTTTCGATGGGGGTGTAGGTGACCTGGCGGGCGCCGGCGAGGGTGGGGCTGCCGTTGAGGGTCAGGGTGACCGGGTCGGTCTTGTGGCGCAGCAGCCGGTAGGGGGTGTCGCTCCCTTTCAGTTCGGTCCCGTTGATGGCCATCACGAAGTCGCCTTCATGGGCGTCCACCCCCACCTCGGTGAGCGGCGAGCGGTAGCGGGGCTCCTCGTTGTTGCCCCGGTAGATCCGGGTGATGCGGTAGCGCTGGGAGGCCTCGTCCAGCTCGATCTGCGCCCCGGGCAGACCCACCCTGGGCCGGCTCGGCTGGAAGAAGTCCCCGCCGCCCAGGAAGGCGTGGCCGACGTTCAGTTCCCCCGCCAGCTCTGAAAGCACGTAGGTGAGGTCCGAACGGTGGATCACGTGCTTGAGCAGGGGCCGGTACTGGTCGCCCAGCGCCTTCCAGTCGTAGCCGTGCATGTTCTTGGCGTAGAAGAAGTCCCGGTAGCGGCGCCAGACTTCGTCGAAGATCTCCGCCCATTCCTCGCTGGGCACGCTGTCGACCATGAGTTCCCGGGTCCGCACCGCGTGCCGGGACGCGCCCGGCTCGGCCTCCATGAGGTTGTATTCCCCCTGCTGCAGCACCAGCACCTTGTTCCCGTCGGCGCTGGCTTCCCAGCCCTGGATGTCCTCGGCCAGGGCGCTCTCCCGGCGCTTCCGGAGATCGAAGAGGCAGAGCGTCTGCCTGCCGCCGGACTCGCTGCCGTAGGCTTGCGGGGCGGTCCTTCCGTACAGGAGGTGGTCCCGGGTGGCCACGAGCCGGCTGAGGTTGCCGGTGGCCACGGGCACCCGGACGGCCCGCTGCTCCAGCCCGGCCCAGTCGATGCGCAGCGGCTGTGCCTCCGCCGGCGGGGCCGGGGCCTTGGCCTGGCCCTCCTCGTCGCTTTCGGAGGGGAACGGGTGGGGCACGTCCTTGCGCAGGGCCAGGGCGAAGATGCCCAGGTTGTCGGTCACCGCGAAGTCGAACTCCGCGGTGGAGAGCTGGCTGGCGTAGTCCCGCCGGGACACGTAGTAGAGGTACCGTCCATGGGGATCCCAGGCCGGCGCCATCACCTCGAACAGGTCGCTGGTGACCCGCCGCAGGGTGCCGTCGGCCAGGCTGTAGATGTTCAGGGAGTCAGTCCCGTTGAGGTTGGTCAGGGTGAGGGCCAGGAACTGGCCGTCGGGGGACCAGGCCAGGTACACTCCGCCGTTGTTGATGTCCTTGGCCACCTGGACCAGATCCCGGCGCTCCACCCCCACCAGGAAGATCCGCCCGTCCTTGTCGCCCACGGCCAGGTGCTTGCCGTCGGGAGCCCAGGCCAGGCTGGTGATGAACACCTTCAGGCCGGTGGTGAGCGCTTCGGGCCTGCCCTTCCCTTCCTGGTCCACCCGGTACACCTGCTCTTCGCCGGTCAGGTCGGAGACGAACGCGATGGTCCGGCCGTCCGGGGACCAGCGGGCCAGCTTGCTGTGGGACCTGGAGCTGCTGGTGAGGTTGCGCACGGGGCCGGCGTGGGCCGGCACGGTGAACACGTCCCCCCGGGCCACGAACAGGGCCCGCTCGCCCGTGGGCGACAGGCTCCAGCCCTCCACCTCGGCCTCGATCCGGGTGGGCCTGCTGGCGCCGCCGTCGCTGGGCACGGTGATGGGGATGTCCCGGTCGCTGCCGTCGTGCACGTTGAAGACCCGGAGCCCGCCGGTCTTCTCGTAGACGATCCGGGCCACGTGGTCGGTGGAAGGCCAGCGCACATCCCATTTCCGGCTGAAGGTGAGCTGCTTGACCCGGTCCCGGACCGGATCCGCGCCATAGAGGTTCAGGGTCCCGTCCCGGTCCGAGGTGAAATAGAGCCGGTTGCCGATCCACATGGGGTCCCGTTCGGTGCGCCGGGAAGGGGCCACCCGCTTCTGCTTGCGGCTGGCCAGGTCGAACACGAACAGCCCCTGGGCCTGGCCGCCCTGGTAGCGCTTCCAGCTGCTGAAGTCCCGGGACATCGGGGCGTAGGCCAGAGTCCTGCCGTCCGGCGAGATGGCCCCGGCGCCCGCGGCGGGGATGGGCAGCCGCCGCACCGCCCCGCCATCCAGCCCGACGGTGTAGAGCGTGCCTTCGCTGAGCACGCCGTCGGCGTCGCGCATGGAGCGGAACAGGACCGACTTGCCGTCCGGGGTCCAGCCCATCACCTGGTTGTCATAGCCGGCCCAGGGATTCAGGGGCCCCCAGGCCGGATAGAAGGTCAGCTGCCGGGGCACGCCGCCCCCGGAGGGCATGACATAGACCTGCTCATCGCCGTCGTACTGCCCGGTGAAGGCAATCCATCTGCCGTCCGGACTGAATTTCGGGAACAGCTCCAGTCCGGGGTGGGTGGTGATGTGGGTAGCCACCCCGCCGCCCGAGGGGGCGGTCCAGATGTTGCCGCCGTAGGTGAACGCCACCCGGTCGCCGTGGATGTCCGGGAAACGGAGCAGCCGGGTCTCGGCCCGGGCGGGGCCGGCCGCGGCCAGCAGCGCCCCGGCCAGAATCAGCATGCGGACGGAGGATGAAGGTTTCGGCATGGTTCCCCGGGGCAACCCTGCGCCTCCCGGGCGGAGAGGTCGGGCGAAAGGGGATTCCAGCCGGACGGCGCGCACGGAAGAGGGATGGCTATGGGGTAAGCATAGGGATCTAATCCCGAGGCGTCCAGTCGCCGGATTTTCCGGTCTAGGGGCTATGATGAGTTTCTGAACGGATCCTCCGGCCTGGGGTCCAGCCCATGCCACCAGCCTCATCGGGGAGTCGGGATGATCAAAGCAGTCGTGATCCTCGTGCTGGGAAGCGCCCTTTCCTGCCCCGCCCACTGATGCCCGGCGGCCAGGAAGCGAAGCAAGGCCTCCATCCCCGGAACCGGCACCGGGGGCGCTACGACTTCGCCGAACTCACCCGGTCCTGTCCAGAGCTGGCCGCTTTCGTCAAGCTGACGCCGTACCAGGACGAATCCATCGATTTCGCCGACCCGGAGGCCGTGCGCGCCCTCAACCGGGCCCTGCTGAAGCACTTCTACGGGATCCACCAGTGGGACCTGCCGGCCGGCTACCTTTGCCCGCCCATCCCGGGCCGGGCCGACTACCTCCACCACATCGCCGACCTGCTCGGCGCCGGCGGCCCCATTCCCCGCGGCGGTTCGGTGCGGGTCCTGGACATCGGGGTCGGCGCCAACTGCATCTATCCCATCCTCGGGCACCAGGAATACGGGTGGCGCTTCCTGGGCTCCGACATCGATCCCGCCGCCCTGGCCGCGGCCGGCCGGATCCTCCAGGCCAATGCCGGCCTGGCCGGCGCCATCGAACTCAGGCTGCAGCCGGACCCCGCGCACATCTTCCAGGGCCTCCTGCGCGACGGGGAGACGTTCGCCCTCTCCATCTGCAACCCGCCGTTCCACGCCTCCCCGGGGGAGGCCCGGGAAGCCGCCCGGCGCAAGCTGGGCAACCTCGGCAAGGGCGGCCCGTTCCGCCTGAATTTCGGCGGCCGCGGCGCCGAGCTGTGGTGCCCGGGCGGCGAGACGGGCTTCGTGGGCCGGATGATCGCCGAAAGCGCCCGGATCCCCACCCGCTGCCGGTGGTTCTCCACCCTGGTCGCCAGATCCTCCAGCCTCCCGGCGCTCCGCCGCGCCCTGGGCCAGGCCGGCGCCCTGGCCACCCGGACCCTGGACATGGCCCAGGGCCAGAAGCAGAGCCGGATCCTGGCCTGGACCTTCCAGCCCGACCCCGACAAACTGTGAACGGAGGCCCCATGCACAAGCTCGAAAGTTTCCCGGTCGGCCCCCTCGGCTGCAACTGCACCCTGCTCTGGGATCCGGAGCGGCTCACCGGCATCGTGGTGGACCCGGGCGGGGAAGGCCCCAGGATCGCCCGGCGGGTGCTGGCCCTGGGCTTCAAGGTGACCGCGCTGCTGCACAGCCACGCCCATTTCGACCACGTGGGCGCCACCCGGGAGCTGCAGGAGCTCTGGCAATGTCCGGCCTACCTGCACGAGGGGGACCGGTTCCTGATCGATTCCCTGGACCTCCAGACCGGGATGTTCGGCATGGACCCGATCCCCCGCCCGGAGACCACGGCGCTGCTTCCCGGGGACGTCCACCACGGCATGGCCACCCTGCACACGCCCGGCCACACCCCCGGCTCCTGCTGCTTCCATGGCCAGTTCGACCGGGGCAAGGTCGTCCTGGCCGGCGACACCCTGTTCCAGGGCGGCGTGGGCCGCACCGACCTGTGGGGCGGCAGCTGGGAGCAGCTGGAGGCCAGCATCCAGCGGGAACTCTACCCCATGGAGGACGCCACCCTGGTGATCCCCGGCCATGGCCCTGCCACCACCATCGGCAGCGAGGCGGCGGACAACCCGTACGTGCGCAGGCTGCGACGGTAGTCTCACTGGATTTTGCAACAACGTGCGAGAATGGCCCAGACATCCATAGGAGATCCTCATGCAAGAACTGATCGCGGGTCTGGGCTGCATCGGTCCGATCATCATCGTCGTGATCATCTGGCTCGCCGCCTGTATCCGGGTGGTGAACGAGTACGAGCGGGCGGTGATCTTCACCCTGGGCAAGGTCGGCCAGGTGCCCAAGGGCCCGGGCCTCATCTTCGTCCTGCGGCCGTTCCAGCGGGCCGTGGTGGTGAGCCTGCGCACCGTGGTGCTGGATGTCCCCAGCCAGGACATCATCACCCGCGACAACGTGAGCCTCAAAGTGAGCGCCGTGGTCTATTTCCGGGTGCTGAACGCCCAGCAGGCCATCCTCGGCGTGGAGAACTACTACTACGCCACCAGCCAGATCGCCCAGACCACCCTGCGCTCCGTCCTGGGCGAAGTGAGCCTGGACGAGCTCCTGGCCGAACGCGAGAAGCTGAGCATCCGCCTGCGGGAGATCATCGACACCTCCACCGAGCCCTGGGGCGTGGAAGTGACCAGCGTGGAGCTGAAGTCGGTGGACCTGCCCGAGCAGATCCAGCGGGCCATGGGCAAGCAGGCCGAGGCCGAGCGCGAGAAGCGGGCCAAGGTCATCGCCGCCGAAGGCGAGCTGTTGGCCTCCCAGCAGCTGCTGGAAGCCGCCAACAAGATCAGCCAGAACCCGGTGGCCATCCAGATGCGCTACCTGCAGACCCTCGCCGAGATCGCCGTGGAGAAGAACAGCACCATCGTGTTCCCGCTCCCGGTGGAGCTGCTCCGGCTCATAGACCGCATCAGCCTCAAGCCTGAAGTCTAGGAGAACGACATGGCAAGAAAAGTCTGGTTCATCACCGGCTGCTCCACCGGTTTCGGCCGGGCCCTGGCTGAGCTCACCCTCTCCCTGGGCCATCCCACGGTCCTCACTG
Source organism: Holophagaceae bacterium (assembly GCA_003165415.1). Lineage (GTDB taxonomy): Bacteria > Acidobacteriota > Holophagae > Holophagales > Holophagaceae > Mesoterricola. The sequence continues at coordinate 55,634 of PLUC01000055.1, read as the reverse complement.
CGCGCAATCCGGAGCAGATCCAGTACCTCGCCGTGGCCCATCCAGACCTGGCCCTGGCGCTGCCGCTGGACGTGACCGATCCCGGGCAGATCGCCGCGGCGGTCGCCGCCGCCGTGGCCCGGTTCGGCACCATCGACGTCCTGGTGAACAACGCCGGCATCGGCTACTTCGGCTCGTTCGAGGAGAGCGAGCAGGACAAGGTGCGCTATATGTTCGAGGTCAACGTCTGGGGCCTCGCCGAGACCACCCGCGCGGTGCTGCCGCTGCTGCGCAAACAGCGTTCGGGCACCATCGTCAACATCTCCTCCATCGCCGGGATCGCCGCCTACCCCGCCATCAGCTTCTACAACGCCACCAAGTTCGCGGTAGAGGCCCTTTCCGAGGCCCTGTCCCAGGAAGTGGCCCCGCTGGGGATCAAGGTGCTGCTGGTGGAGCCGGGCCCCTTCCGCACCGACTGGGCCGGACGGTCGGCCAGCGAAGCGCCGGAAACCCTCCCCGACTACCAGGACACCGCCGGCGCCCGGGCCAGGATGATCCGTGGCGCCAGCGGCCGGCAGCACGGGGATCCCGTGCGGGCCGCCAGGGCCATCGTCCAGGCCGTGGAGGCCCCCGAGCCGCCGCTGCGTCTCCTGCTCGGCAAGGCCGCCATGAAGATGGCCCGGATCAAGCTGGCCGCGGTGCAGAAGGATTTCGACACCTGGGCCGAGGTCACGGAAGGGGCGGATTTCCCTGAGGAGTGAGGCAGACAGGCCCACTCCACTATCCAGATTCACCGAACGTTCCCTTTGTAGAACCCTGTGAGAAGCCAATGCTCCGCAGGGTTCCCTTGTGTAGCCGGGACCATTCTGAACGGGTCACTGAGCCTGGCTGATACAATTTCGCCACATAAGAATTTAAAGCCCGCATGTTTGAGCTAGAATTGCGATGCGCTGGAAAGGGTTGCATGGAAAAAATTGATAAATTTATTCAAATACGTTTATTTTTAAAATCCTTGTTCTTGCCAGGGTCCTTGCAAGGCATGAAAAGCCTGCTCGACGGGGTTCCAACTGAGGTCATCGCGCGACCGGCGAGCACGCATCGGGGGTAGAAATGATGCCAAAAGTTCCAGGGAAACCTGACAAGGATATCCCGCCGCCGAAGGAAGCAACCGGAAAGCCACCCGACATCGCGACCGCCTCGGTACCGGATACCCTAGCGACCCTCAAAGTGGACCCAGATAAAGGTCTCGCTCCTGCCGAGGTGGAGGTCCGCCGAAAAGCCCATGGCTACAATGAAGTGGTCAGGCAGAAAGGGCACCCGGTCCTTAAATTTCTCGGGAAATTTTGGGGCCTGTCGGCGTGGATGCTTGAGCTGATCATGATCCTGTCGGCCTTCCTTGGTAAATACCCGGACTTGGTGGTGGTGGGTGCGCTGCTGGTCGTCAACGCCGTTCTGAGCTTCGCCCAGGAACGCCGGGCCGCCGGTGTGGTCGAGGCACTGAGAAAGCGCATCCAGGTCACCGCGCGGGTCCTGCGCGAGGCAAAATGGCAGGCCATCCCGGCCAGGGAACTGGTCCCCGGCGATATCATCCGCGTGCGCATGGGCGACATCATTCCTGCGGACATTAAGCTCCTCACCAGCGCGCTGAGTATCGACCAGTCGGCGCTCACTGGGGAATCCAAGGATTCCGACAAGGCGATTGGCGACGTCCTCTCATCGGGTTCCATCGTCCGGCGGGGAGAAGGTAACAGTGTGGTCATGCTCACCGGGGCACAGACCTTTTTTGGCCGCACCACGGAACTGGTGCAGTCGGCGCGGCCAAAACTCCATATCGAAGCGGTGGTTGCCAAAGTGGTCCGTTGGCTCTTGGTGATCGTCGCCGCGATGATCGGTCTGGTCGTCGCGTTGTCGCTCATCCGCGGTACGCCTCTTATTGATATGGTCTCACTCATGCTCGTCCTGTTGATGAGTGCGGTGCCTGTCGCCCTGCCAGTCATGTTCACCGTAAGCATGGCCGTTGGGTCCAAGGAACTTGCCAAGCTGGGGGTCCTGGTCACCCGCCTCAGCGCAGCAGAGGATGCCGCGACAATGGACATGCTTTGTGCGGACAAGACGGGTACGATCACGATGAATCAGCTTGCCGTGACCGGCGTTATCCCCATAGCGCCCGCGAGTGAAGCCGACGTGCTGTTCGCAGGAGCCCTCGCATCCCAGGAGGCCAACCAGGATCCGATCGACCTGGCCTTCCTCGCCGGGGCAAAAGACCGGCATATCTTCGATGGTGTGCCCGCCATCACTCCCATTTCCTTCACGCCGTTCGACGCGAAAACCCGCAGGACCGAAGCTGTTATCGAGCAGAACGGCGAACGCCTGCGGGTGATGAAGGGCGCGGTGAAAACGATTGCCGAAGCTTGTGGACTTGAGCCCCCCGCCATCCAGGCGCTGGAAGCCCAGGTCAGCGATTCCGGGCTGAAAGGCTATCGGGCGCTGGCGGTAGCGCGAGGTCCCGAACAAGGCAAACTCGCCATGGTCGGCCTGATCACCCTGTATGATCCTCCCCGGCCGGATGCCAAGCAGCTCATCGCCACACTCCAGGGCCTGGGCGTCTCAGTGAAAATGCTTACCGGTGACAGCTTGGCCGTGGCGAGCGAAATAGCGAAGGAAGTCGGTCTACCCAACATCCGGCCCGTGGCAGAACTAAAAGCGGCCGGCACCGGGGCCGGCGACGGAAAGGCTGAATTGTTTGCCGGGGTGGATGGTTTCGCTGAGGTCTACCCGGAGGACAAGTACCTTGTTGTGAAGAATATGCAAGCGGCGGGGCACGTGACCGGCATGACCGGTGATGGAGTCAACGATGCGCCAGCCTTGCGCCAGGCGGAGGTCGGCATCGCCGTCAGCACCGCCACGGATGTGGCCAAGGGCGCGGCCAGTGTGGTCCTGACCGAGCCAGGGCTGACCAACATCGTGGCACTGGTAAAGCAAGGGCGCTCAATCTACCAGCGCATTTTGACCTGGATCATCAACAAAATAAGCCGGACGATCCTGAAGGCCGCCTTTGTCGCCATCGCCTATGTGGTCACCGGAAAATTCGTCGTTTCCGCCTTTGCCATGCTGCTGCTGGTCTTCATGACCGACTTCGCGAAGATCGCCCTCGCCACCGATAACGTTAGATCCTCCAAGAGCCCGGAGACCTGGAATATCGGAGGTTACATCACGGTGTCGATTGTCCTGGGAGTATTGATGGTGGTGGAGGCGCTGCTCTTCTTGTGGATCGCCTGGTCTCGGTTCGGTCTCGCAACGGCAGACCCGGCCCTCTGCACATTCTGTTTCCTGATGATGCTCTATTTTGCCGTGTTCTCCGTGGTATCCGCGCGGGAACGCAGTTGGTTCTGGCGGACAACACCCAGCAAGACCCTCATGTCAGCCTTGGGCGCAGATGCTTTGATCGGGACGATCCTGACCCTGGTGGGAATTCCAGACCTGGTGGCCCTTCCCTGGTGGCAGCCATTGGCGATTTTCGGTTACGCGATGGTGGCCTGCCTCGGGGTGAACGACGCCTTGAAGGTCGGCATGATCAAATGGCGCGTTCCCGAGTCCGTGGCCGAGAAGCACATGGATTTGACCCCGCAGATTGCCAAACGCGCCTATGAACTTTATGAGCAGCGCGGCCGAAGCAACGGTCAAGATGCCCAGGACTGGTCCAAAGCTGAACAGGAGCTTCGGAACCAGAAGCCCCGCAAGGGATAGAACGTGCCAACCCGTCGAAACGAGACCGCGTGACCTTCCAGGCAACCGCGCTCAAAATATTTATGACAGCAGCTACCTTTTCGGCCTCCAAGGATGCAGCACCCGTTCTAATCGGCCTGGACCATCACCCCACACGGAGCGCAGCGCCGGAAATACTTCCCCTTCGCGGTGGACGGGATCAGCCGCATGGGCTGCCCGCAGCTGGCGCAGACTCCCGCCTCGGGCAGATCCGGGTCCAGATCGGCAACCCACTTGCCGCACGTCACGCAGACCTTGGCCCCGCCTTTGGTGGTGCGCACCGGGCCCTGGCACAGGCGGCATAGTTCCAGCGGCTTGCCCTCGGCGTCGGTGTCGTAGGCCACGCGGCACTCGGGATCGGCTCCGGAGGCCGAGCACTTCACGTAGTGCCGGCCCTCCCAGTCCCGCAGGCGCAGGTCTGCCCCGCACCGGGGACAGGGCCCCGCCACCGGGCCTGAGACCCGCGGCACGGCCCGTGGCGCCGAACCCTTGATCTGTTCCACCACCTCCCGCACGAACCGGTGGATGCCCTCCATGAACGCCGCGCGCCCGGCCTCGCCCCGGCGGATGCGCTCCATCTGCGCCTCCCATTCCCCGGTGAGCTGCGGGCTCTTCAGGGTCTCCGCCCGGATGCTCTGCACCAGCTCGATGCCCTTGGCGGTGGGCTGCAGGATGTTGCGCTTGCGCTCCACGAAGCTGCGCTTGAGCAGGGTCTCGATGATGTTGGCCCGGGTGGCGGGGGTGCCCAGGCCGCAGTCCTTCATGGCCCCCTTCAGCGCGTCGTCGTCCAGCTCCTTGCCGGCGCTCTGCATGGCCCCCAGCAGGTCGGCTTCGCTCATGCGCTTGGGCGGCGTGGTCTGGCCGGCCTTGGCGGCCAGGTCGGTGGTCTCCACCCGCTCGTCCTTGGCCACCGCCGGCAGGGTCCCGGAATCCTCGTCCTCCTCGGTCTCCTCGGCTTCCGGTTCCTTGACCTTCTTCGGCCGTCCGTGGGGCGGATCCACTTCCGACCAGCCCAGGGCCTTCACCACCGTGCCGGTGGTCTTGAAGGTCTCCTGCTCGATGCGGGTGATGAGGGTGGTCTTGGCCTCGACCCGGTCCGGCCAGAAGGCGGCCAGGAAGCGCCGGGCGATGAGCTCGTAGATGCGCAGCTGGTCCCCCTGGAGGCTCCGGGCCGGGCTCTCGGTGGGCACCAGGGCGGTGTGGTCCTCCACTTCCTTGTCGTTGACGAAGCGCTTGTCCAGCTTCACCGGCCAGCGCCGGCGCAGGTCCGCCACGAATGGCTGCAGGGCCGTGAGCTGGCCCTGGTCGATGGCCTTGATCCAGCCGGGGATCTTCAGCGCGTCGGCCTCGGTGAGGCAGCGGGAATTGGTGCGCGGGTAGCTGATGAGCTTGGCTTCGTAGAGCGCCTGGGCCACCTCCAGGGTGTGCTCGGCGGTGAGCCCGAAGCGCTTGTTGGCCTCCTTCTGCAGGGCGGTCAGATCGTAGAGCAGCTCGGGTTTCTTCTTCTCGGTGCGGGCGCTGACCGAGGCCACCCGGCCCGGCTTGCCGGCCAGGGCCTCGGCCAGGGCCTTGGCCTCGGCCTCGGTGTCCAGGCGGTCGCCCTCTTTCCGGAACCACTTGCCCTTGTAGCTGCCGGCCGCGGCCTGGAACTGGGCCCACAGGGTCCAGAAGTCCTTGGGCACGAAGTTCTGGATCTCAAGTTCCCGGTTCACCATGAGCGCCAGGGTGGGGGTCTGGACCCGCCCCACCGAGTAGACTCCCTCTCCCCCGGCCCGGCGCTGGGCCAGGGTCTGGGCCCGGGTGCAATTGATGCCCACCAGCCAGTCCGCCTCCTGTCGGCACCGGGCCGCGTCCCGCAGGCCCCGGTAGCTCTCCCCGGGCTTCATGCGGCCGTAGGCCTCGCGGATGGCCTCGTCCGTGAGGCTGGAGGTCCAGAACCGCAGCACCGGTTTCTCCGCCCCGGCCAGCCGGTAGACCAGGTCGAAGATCAGCTCCCCTTCCCGCCCGGCGTCGGTGGCGTTGATGATCTCGGCAACATCCGCCCGGTTCATGAGCGCCGCCACCGCCTGGTACTGGTCCCGGGTGGCCTCGATGGGCGCGTAGCGGAAGACCTCCGGGAAGAACGGGATCGAGTCCATCCGCCACTGCTTCAGGGCCGGGTCGTAGCCTTCGGGCGCCAGCGCCTCCACCAGGTGGCCCACGCACCAGGTGACGATGACGCCCTGCCCCTGGATGGAGCTGCGCCCCGAGCCCTGGATCCCCAGGGCCGCCGCGATGGCGCGGCCCATGCTGGGTTTCTCGCTGACGATGAGGCGGACCATGGGTGGCGGGGTCTCCTTCAGCCATTCTAGCCGGGCTGCTAAACTGGCCCCGAGGTGATCATGTCGTTCACTCCCGGTTCCACCCACGGTCAGATGGCATCCATCAACATGACCCCGCTCATCGATGTGATGCTGGTGCTGCTGATCATCTTCATGGTGGCGGCGCCCATGCTCACCACCGGGGTGGACGTGAACCTGCCGGAGAGCCGGACCGGCAAGAACCTGCAGTCCGAAGCGCTGGTGGTGACCCTTGAGCGGGACGGGCGGATCCAGTTCCAGGAGGAGTTCGTCCAGGAGGGCGCGCTGAAGGCGAGGCTGCGCCAGCGGGCCGCGGAAAGCCGCAAGCGGCCGGTGCTGGTGCGGGCCGACCAGAACATCCCCTACGGCCGGGTCATCAACGTGGTGGACGACATCCGCGAGGCCGGGTTCACCCAGGTGGGCTTCGTCACCCAGGCGCTGCCCAACGAGCCTGCGCCGGCATCATGAGCCAGGACCTCTACGATTTCCTCCGCCAGCGCGCCCGGATGACGGGCCTGGGCTGGCCCATCTGTCTGACCGTGAGCCTCGGTTTCCACGGCCTGGTGGCGGCGGCGATCCTGGCCGCCCCCCGCACCGGGCCCAAGCCGGAGGAGCCCAAGGTCACCTGGGTGACCCTCCCCTCCGGCGGCGACACCGGCCCCCTGGGCGGGTCCGGCCCCACGGAGCAGGGCAAGCAGGGCGAGCGCCTGCGCCGGGTGGAGGAGGTGGCTCCCCAGCGGCAGGAGCCTGCTGGATACACGGCGACGCCCAACGTATTCGGCACCAAGGCCTCCCATCCCCTGAAGGGCACCAGCACCGACGCCGACAGCCTGGGCAAGGCCCCGGTGGCCGCCAAGGGCAAGGTCCCCGTGACGAACCCGGTCATCGGCGCCGCGGGCCAGGGCGCCGGCGGCGGTATCGGCCTGGGCGCCTCCATCCCCGGGCTCAAGGCCTCGGCCGGCATCCAGGGCGGCAGCGGCCTGATCTCCGACACCGACGGGGAGTTCCCCTACGTTTCGTACCTCCAGCAGATCCAGTCCAGGATCACCGGCAACTGGAACCGCTTGAACTCGGTCCAGGGCCGGGTGCAGATCTACTTCCGCATCAGGCGGGACGGCTCCATCGACGGCGAGCGGGTGGAGAGCCCCAGCGGCAACAGCTTGATGGACCAGAGCGCGCTCCTGGCGGTGCGCCGTTCGAACCCCCTGCCCCGGCTGCCCGAGGGTTTCGACTCCCCCTCACTGGGGGTGCGGTTCTGGTTCACCTACCTGGGGAACTGAGAATTTCATATGCTAGGTTCCTCTGACCGTCACCGGCATACTGGGCGGAAGTGAGGGCACGCTTTGCTCCTTCTCGCCATGATCCTCGTGCTGGCCTCCGCCGGCATCCACGCCCTCTGGAACGCCCTGCTGAAACGGGCCCGGGATATCCAGACCGCCTCCCTGGGGATCCTGGGCGTGTCGGTGGTCTTCACGGCCTGCCTGGTGCCCTTCACCCGGGGCCGGGTCTTTCCCAGCCTGCCCGCCCTGCTGTGGGCCCTGGGGGCGGGACTGGGCGAAGGCTGCTATTTCGTGGGCCTGTCCCGGGCCCTGCGCTCCGCCCCGCTGGGCTGGAGCTATTCCTGGATGCGCGGGACGGGCATGCTGCTGGTGTGGCCGGTTTCCATCCTGTGCATGGGCGAGAGCTTCCATCCGGGGTCGGCCGTCGCGGTGGGCGTGGTCTGCCTGGGCCTGGCCATGATGGGCACGGCCGCCGGGCGGGGCCCGAACCCCAGGGCCTTCTTCTGGGCCTTCGCCACGGGTGTCTGCATCGCCGGCTACACCATCTGCTACAAGGTTTCCCTGGCCCACGGGGCGCACCCGGTGGGCCTGTTCGGCCTGGCCATGCTGGTGGCGCTGCCGGTCCAGATCGCCATTACTCCCAGCCGCGGCCGGGGCCTCAAAGGCATCCTGCCCAGCCAGTGGGGCCTGGTGCTTGTCGCCGGCGCCCTCTGCGCCGCCAGCTTCCTGCTCTACCTGGAGGCCCTGGCCCTGGAGGGCGCGGGCATCATGGCCACCCTGCGCAACACCTCCATCGTCTTCGCGGTGCTCTTCTCCCGGGTCATCGGTGAGCGCCCCGGCCCGCGCCAGTGGGCCGGCGCTGCCCTGATCACCGCCGGCGCCATGGGACTGGCCTGGCCGAGATAGGTTAGAGGGAGGATTCCGCCATCATTTCGGAGTGCCGCCGCTGCTTCACCAGGAGCAGGGTGCTGCCTTCCCCGGTGGTCTCCATCACCACGGAATCCATCACCTGCTTCATGAAGTACACCCCGCGGCCGCAGGGCTTCAGCAGGTTTTCCGACAGGTTGGGGTTGGGCAGGCTGTCCAGGTCCACGCCCTGCCCGGTGTCATGGATGCGGATCTCCAGGCGCTGGGGCAAGGGGGTGAAGGTCACCTGGATGGTCTTGCGCTTGTCCAGCTTGTTGCCGTGGCGCATGGCGTTGCCGATGCCTTCCTGGATCGCCAGCCACAGGCGCTCGCCGTCCTCGTGGGAGAAGTTCATGTGCTTGAGGAGTTCCGACCCCACGACCTGGATCAGGTCGATGAACCGCAAGTCCGTGTTGCAGGTGAGGGTCACAGGTTGGAGCGGAGCTGCGGGCATGTCCAAATATCCTTGAGGAGGGCGGTCTCCCTTCCCTAAAGGTACTGGGAAATGGGCCTTCGCGGATATAGAAATATCCAAAGGAATTGCAGCCGGGATCCGGTTCGGGGTACACTGATTGCTTGACCATCCCGGTCAAGATTCGGAGCAAACCATGAAGGTGATCCTGGCCAAGACCGCCGGCTTCTGCTGGGGCGTGCGTCGGGCCATGGACGCCGTCCTGGAGGCCTCGGCCCGGGGCGAGCGGGGCACCGTCCAGACCCTCGGCCCGCTGATCCACAATCCCCAGGCGCTGGAGCTGATCGAGCGCCGGGGCGTGGCGGTGGCCCCCGACCCGGAGGCGGTGCGCAAAGGGACCGTGGTGATCCGGGCCCATGGCATTCCCATCCAGCAGCTGCGCGGGCTGAAGCAGCGCCAGCGGGACGGCGAGCTCACCATCGTCAACGCCACCTGCCCGGAAGTGGCCAAGGTGCACAGCCGGATCAAGAAGTGGAGCCCCAAGGGCTACTTCGTCATCATCCTGGGCACCCACGGCCACGCCGAGAGCGTGGCCCACCAGAGCTTCGCCGAGCACGGCTCGGTCATCGTCGCCAGCATGGAGGAGGCCCGGGCCCTCACCGACGAGCAGTTGCGCAAGGCCCTGGTGGTGGCCCAGACCACCTTCACGGTCACGGACTTCCAGGCCATCTCCGACTACATCCGCGGCCGCAGCGACGCCTGCATCGTCGAGAACACCATCTGCGAGGACACCTGGAGGCGCCAGGAAGAGGCACGGGAGATCGCCCAGGCCGCGGACTACGTCATCGTGGTGGGCGGCAAGGCCTCCTCCAACACCAAGCACCTGGCGGAACTGGCGCGGTCCTTCGGCAAGCCGGTGCAGTATGTGGAGACGGCCTCGGAGATGGACCTCTCCCTCTTCAAGGGCACCGAGACGGTGGGGGTCATGGCCGGCGCCTCCACCCCCACCTGGCTGGTGGAGGAGGTGGTGGACGTCCTGGAGCAGCACGGCGGCTCCTCCCACGCTTCCCGGTTCATGAACGACGCCTTCGCCGTCCCCCTGAAGCTGGCGCTGGGCGCCGGGCTCCTCTCCCTGGGCATCTGCGCCTGGATCGGCCTGCCGTTCACCTGGCGCTATCCGGCCATCACCGCCGCCTACGCCCTGTCCATGTACCTGCTGACCCCCTACCTGGATCCCCTGGGCCTGGGCGCCAAAGGCCCCGGCCGGGCCCGGCTGCTGGAGCGGAGCCGGCATTTCATGCTGTGGACCTCCTGGATCACCCTGGCCGCGGCCTTCGTGCTGGCCTACTCCCTGGGGACCGGCTCGATCCTGGTGGTGGGCGGCGCCTCCCTGTTCGGCCTGGTCTACAAGCAGAACCTGCGGTTCGGCAGGACAGTGCTGAGCCTCAAGTCCATCCCGGGCTCCAAGGACGTGCTGGTGGCCCTGGCCCTGGCCGTGGTGGCGGTGGCCCTGCCGCTCTGGCATGACGGCCGGCCCTGGGACGCCCGGGCCTGGGCCGGGGTGCTGCTGGTGAGCGCCCTGGTGTTCGCCCGGACCACCACCTACAACTTGAGGGACATGCAGAACGACCAGATCCTGGGCCGGGAGACCCTGCCGATCCTGTTCGGGCGCCGGACCACCAAGGTCCTGCTGGCGGCCTACTTGGCCGCGGCCCTGGGCGCCGCCCTGGCGGTCACCTTCAGCCAGCCCGCCCCCCACCCTTGGCTGACCGCCGCCATCCTGACCATCTGCTGCGGCTACCCGGCTTTCCACCTGTGGTTCTTCCAGGAACACTTCTCCGCCGGCAAGTCCCGGCTGGAGCCCTGGGTGGAGAGCAGCTTTTACCTGGCGGGCCTGCTCGCGCTGGTTTGATACTGAAGCCATGCCGAACCCCTTCCACGAGCACATGCCCCGCCAAGCCCTGGCCCTGGCGGGATGGGTGTTGTTCTGGGCGGCCCTGGAGCGCCTGCTGTCCGGGATGGGGCTGGACGACCGCGGGCAGGTGGTGGCGTTCCTGGCCATCCTGGCCGTGAGCTTCGGCGCGGGCATCCTGGCCGCCCGCGGCCGGCTGTTCCTGCTGTTCACCTCGGTGCGCTTCGCCGTAACCCAGGGCGCCTTTCTCGTCGCGGCCGCGGCCCTGGCTTTGACCTCCGTCACGGAGGTGTGGCGCAGCCTGTGGTTCTGCGCCCTCCTGGCCGTCCTGGCCGCCTCCATGCTGACGGTGACCTGGAAGCGGCGCCCCTACCCCCCGTCCCGGCTGGGCTTTCTCATGGTCCACGTGGCTCCGTCCCTGGTCCTGCTGGGGATCCTGTGGGAGCGGCTCGGCGGGCCGCGCGCGCCGTCCCTCCGGCTCATCCAGACCGGGTTCGCCAGCCTCCTGCTCGGCTCCGCCTGGATGTTCTACCTCAAGCCCTGGCTCAAGCGCCGGGAGGCCAAGGGGACCCGGCCATGATCGTCCAGACCGCGCTCCAGGCGGCGGGCTTCGCCTGCGTGACCGTGGCGGCCATCCTCGCCGCCAGGGCGCTCCTGGCCCGGGGGCCCGCGGAGCCGGTCCTGCCCTGGACCCGGGCGGGCTTCCTGCTGCTGGCCGGGGCCATGGTCACCGGCGCCTGGCGGACCCTGGAGCTTACCGGCCGGCAGCGGTGGGGCCTGCTTACCTGGCTGATTTTCTTCGCGGTGCTCCACGTGCACCGGGTGCCGGCGTTCAAGGGCAGACCGGCCCTCGCCGCCGGCCTGGCCGGATGGGCCCTGGCCGCCGCCGCGTGGTTCTGGAGGTGAGACGATGACCGATCAACGCCCCTGGGTGCTCATCACCGGCTGCTCCACCGGCATCGGCCGGGCGCTGGTGGCCGCCTGCCGGGAGGCCGGGTGGGGCGTGATTGCCACCGCCCGGTCCCTGGCCGCCCTGGAGGGCCTGCCTGAGGGCCCGGACCTGCGCCGCCTCCCGCTGGACGTGACCCGGCCCGAAAGCATCGCCGCCGCCGCCGAGGCCTGTGCCGGCCTGCCCCTGACCGCGCTGATCAACAACGCCGGCTACGGCCAGATGGGCCCGCTGGAGTGGATCGGCACCGAAGAACTCAGGGTCCAGTTCGAAACCAACGTGCTGGGCCTGCACGCCGTCACCCGGGCCTTCCTGCCGCTCATCCGGGCCGGATGCAGGCCGGGGGAAGGGCGGATCGTCCAGGTGGCCTCGGTGCTCGGGCGAATGAGCGTGCCCATGGCCGGCGCCTACTGCGCCTCCAAGTTCGCGGTGGTGGCCCTGGCCGAGGCTCTGCGCCTGGAACTGGAACCGGAGATCCGGGTGATCCTGGTGGAGCCCGGCGCCATCCGCTCGGAGTTCCGGGAAACCCTGGTCAAGGACCTGGGCGACCTGCCCGGACGGCTCCAGGGCACCCGGTTCGAGCCGGTCCTGGCCGCCTACCTCGCCCGGCACCGGGGCGCGGAGGTCCACGGCCTCACCGCCCAGGCCTGCGCCCGGCGCATCGCCGCCGCCCTGACCCGGCCCCGCCCGCCCCGGCGGGTGGTGATCGGCGCGGACGCGTTCTGGGCCAACGTGGCCAAGGCCATCCTGCCGGCGGCGCTCTGGGACTGGGCTTTGCGCCGGGCTTTCGGCCTGGGAAAACAGCCGGGTGGCCCGAGATCTGTTGCAAAATAGCTTCATGAACGAAGACCGCCTCTACCTCATCGACACCTTCGCCCTAATATTTCGTGCGTACTACGGCAACATGCGCATCAAGAACGGCGCCGCCGTGACCATGGCCCGGATGCTGCTCGCCCTGGTGAACCAGCACAAGCCCACCCACATGGCCTGCGTGTTCGACCGCCCCGAGCCCACCTTCCGGCACGAGATCTATCCCGAGTACAAGGCCAACCGGGCCGCGATGCCGGACGACCTCCGGCCCCAGATCCCCATGATCCGCGACCTGGCCGCCGCGTTGAACATCCCCATCGTGGAACTGGCCGGCTACGAGGCCGACGACGTCATGGGCACCCTGGCCCGGCAGGCCGCGGCGGCCGGCCTGGCCTGCGCCATCGTCAGCCCGGACAAGGACCTGCTGCAGCTGGTGGACGATCCCGGGAAGATCCAGGTGCTCAACAACCGGGACGGGGAAGTGTGGATCGACCGGGCCGGGGTGAAGGAGCGCTTCGGGGTCTGGCCCGAGCAGGTGGTGGACGTGCTCACCCTCATGGGCGATGCCAGCGACAACATCAAGGGCGTGGAGGGCATCGGCGAAAAGGGCGCCCGGGACCTGATGGAGCAGTACGGGACCTTGGACAACCTCCTGGCCCACCGCGCCGAACTCAAGCGCAAGGCCCACCGGGAGGGCCTGGAAGCGGCCCTGGACCGCCTGCCCCTGGTGCGCCGCCTGGTCACGGTGGTCACCGACCTCACCCTGCCCCTGGGCCTGGACGACCTGGTCTACAAGGGCGTGGACCAGGCCCAGGCCCGGGCCGCCTTCAAGAACATGGGTTTCGAGGCCCTCACCAAGGAGTTCACCACCGTCGGCACCGTGGCCGCCCCGGAGACGGCCGGATCCCGCACCTACCGGGCGGCGGCCTGCGCCGCGGACCTGGAGGCAGCCGTGGCGGCCTGCCGCGAGGCCGAGGTGTTCGGCCTGGACACCGAGACCACCAGCATCGACCCCACCCGCGGCCACCTCGTGGGCCTCAGCCTGGCCTGGAAGCCCAACGAGGGCCTCTACGTGCCCCTGGCCCACCTGAAGCCGGGCGACCAGGACACCGCCGGCGCCCTGCCGGGCCTGCTCCCCGACTCCGGCCTGCCCGAGTCCCTCCTGGACCTGCGCGGCGGACCCGCGGCCTTCTTCCAGGAGCTGGCCCCCTACCTGGATCCCCGCAACGTCCCCTTCCGGGACGCGCTGCGGATCCTGGGTCCCCTGTTCCTGGATCCCGCCGTGGCCAAGGACGGCCAGAACCTCAAGTACGACCTGCAGGTGCTCAAGCGCCACGGCCTGGAGGTCCAGGGCGTGGGCGACGACAGCATGGTGATGAGCTTCCTGGTGGATTCCAAGCTCCGGCACAACCTGGACGACCTGTCCTCCCGCTATCTGGACCTGCGCCCCATCCCGTTCGAGGCCGTGGTGGGCAAGGGCAAGGGCCAGAAGCGCTTCGACGAGGCGGATTTCGACCACGCGGTGCAGTACGCCGCCGAGGACGCCGACCTGGCCCTGCAGCTCTGCCGCAAGCTGGAACCCCTGCTGCTGGCCGACCCCGCCCTCAGCCTGCTCTACCGCAAGGTGGACCTGCCCCTGGTGCAGGTGCTGGCCGACCTGGAGCTGACCGGCGTGCGCCTGGACGTGGACGTGCTGGCCCACCTGGCCCTGGACATGCGCGCCCAGCGGGACGCCGCCGAGAAACGGGCCACCGAGCTCGCCGGCGAGCCGTTCAACCTCAACAGCCCCGGCCAGCTGGGCAGGATCCTCTACGAGAAGCTGGGCCTGCCCGTGCTCAAGCGCACCGACAAGACCAAGGCCCCCGCCACCGACGAGGACGTGCTGTCGGAGCTGGCCCGGCGCGAGGACGGCGAGATCGCCCGAGTGCTGCTGCGCCACCGGCAGATGCAGAAGCTGCTGGGCACCTATGTGGAGGCCCTGCCGCTCATGGTCAACCCGGTCACCGGCCGGCTCCACACCCGGCTGCACCAGGCCGCGGTGGCCACCGGCCGCCTGGCCTCCTCCGACCCCAACCTGCAGAACATCCCGGTGCGCACCGAAGAGGGCCGCGCCATCCGGGCGGCCTTCGTGCCCGAGGCCGGGTGGACCCTGCTGGACGCCGACTACAGCCAGATCGAGCTGCGGGTGGTGGCCTCCCTGGCCCAGGACCCGACCCTGCTGGGGGCCTTCCAGCGCGGCGAGGACATCCACCGGCGCACCGCCTCCGAAGTCATGGGCCTGCCCATGGAGGAGATCACCTCCTCCCAGCGCAGCGCCGCCAAGGCCGTGAACTTCGGCCTGCTCTACGGCCAGGGCGCCTACGCCCTCTCGGCCAGCCTGGGCATCCCCTTCCGTGAAGCCAAGTCCTTCATCGAGCGTTATTTCGAACGCATGCCCAAGGTGGCGGAGTGGATCGAGGCCACCAAGGCCCGGGCCCTGGACGAAGGCCTGGTGCGCTCCCACTGGGGCCGGGTGCGGCGCATCCCCGACCTGCAGTCCGCCAACCAGGGACTGAAGGCCACCGCCCTGCGCGAGGCGGTGAACACCGTCGTCCAGGGCACCGCCGCCGACATCATGCGCCGGGCCATGGTGCGCCTGCACGAAGCCCTGCGGGCCGGCCGCCACCGCTCCCGCCTGCTGCTGCAGGTGCACGACGAGCTCCTGGTGGAGGCCCCGCCCGAGGAAGTGGATACCGTTTCGGGACTGCTGCGGGAGGCCATGGAAGGCGCCGACGACCTGGGCCCCCTGGACGTGAAGCTGGTGGCCGAGGTGCGCCCCGGAAACAACTGGCTGGAATGCAAGTGATACCATACTTCCCCGAAGGAGAACGCCCATGCCCCGTCCGCCCACCATCCCCCTGATCGACTGGAAGGCCGTGTACGAGTCAGGCCAGGACTACGCCACCTGGATCACCGGCGGCGAAGCCCCTGACAACCGCCACAAGATGGAGGCCCTGCGCGAAGCCCAGGCGCTGGAGCCCCAGGCCCTCGGCTTCCTGGCCGCCCTGCCCCGCCCAGTGCACGTCATCGCCATCGCCGAGGACTGGTGCGGCGACGTGGTCCGGCACGTGCCGGTGCTGCAGCGCCTGGCCGAGGCCGCCCCGAACCTGAAGCTCCGCTTCATCACCCGGCAGCAGTGGCCGGACGTGTTCACCCGCTTCCTCACCAACGGCGGCGAGGCCATCCCCAAGTTCGTCTTCCTGAGCGACGCCTTCGTGGAATGCGGCAGCTGGGGCCCCATGCCCGCCCCGTTGCGGGACCTCATCGCCCGGGGCAAGGCCTGCGGCAACCTGGCGGCGGCCCGCAAGAAGGTCGCGGCCCTCTACGAAGCCGACGGCAACCGGCGCATGGTGGTCTCCGAACTCCTGCAGCTCATCGACATCGCCGTCAGCCTCGAACCCTGACCTGCCAGTTCGCCAGGAACCGGTCCCCGCTCTTCGGGGCGGGGGTCCACACCTCTCCCAGCAGCACGTGGGTCCAGGCCCGCCTGCGGGCCAGGGCAGGCAGCAATGCATCCACGTCCCCGGCCGGGCCCACCAGCGTGACCACCTGGTCGAGGCCGGGGAACAGGCCCAGGGCGTGGGCCGCGGCGAGGTGGGGCTGGCTGGCGACGAACTGGAAGGGCATGGGCAAGGTGCCCGCCCGCAGGTCGGCGAGGCAGGCGGCGGTCTCGGTGCCGGTGAAGGTGCGGCTGGTGAAGATCAGGGCGAGGCAGGGGGCTTCCGGGGCGGGGTGGAGGCCGCCCCAGGCGGCGGCGGCGGTGGCCAGGGTGAATTCCGCGCTGATCCCCGCCCGCCGCAGGCCAGAGCCGAACTGGGCGCGCACGAAGGCGTGGACCTGGTCCCGGCTCAGGTCGGTGCGGGTCTCCCCGAGCGGCATCCAGATCACCATGCGGGCTCCACGATCCAGGAGGCCAGGCAGCCCCCGAAGCCCTGGAGGTTGAACAGGACCGGACCCGGCGCCCAGGGCTGGACGGTCCGGGTAGGGCAGAGGCCCAGGTCCGGATCCTCGGTCCCGAACCCGGCCGTGGGGGGCAGCCAGCCTTCCTCCAGGCACATCAGGGTGGCCGCCAGTTCCGCGATGCCGCTGGCGCCCAGGGTATGGCCCAGCACCCCCTTGAGGGAGAACACAGGCGGCGCTTCAGGGAAGACCAGGCGCAGCGCCCGGGCCTCGGCGGCGTCCGTGCCCGGGGCGCCGGAGGCCTGCAGCTTCACGGCCCGGATCGACTCCGGCCCATGGCCGGCCAGGGCCAGGGCTTCAGCCATGACCGCCGCGATGGTGCTGCCGTCCGGGGTGAAGCCGGTGGGGCTGGTGGCGTCGAAGCCCAGGGCCGGAGGGTGGACCCGCCAGGGGCCGGACCTGGCCGAGAGCCGGACGGCGGCCACGGCCTCCCCCAGCACCAGCCCGTCGCGGCCCGCGTCCAGGGGCCTGGCGCCCGTGGGGGACAGCAGCCACAGGGAGGCGAAGCCCGCCGGGGTGTACCGGTTCAGCAGCTCCACCCCCAGCACCAGCGCCTCCTCGGCCTGGCCGCCCTCGATGAGGCCCACCGCGGCATCCAGGGCGTGGACGGCGGAGGCGCAGGCGCTGGAGAAGATCCAGCCCCGGCCCTGCAGGCCCCAGCGCTCCTGGACGATGGCCAGCAGCTCCGAGGGCTCCGGCAGGGTGCCTCCGGCTTCCGAACCCCCGATGAGGAGGCTGGAGGTGCCCAGGAGCATGGGGGTCCCGGACGCCAAGGGCAGGTCCAGGGCGGCGCCCACCGCGGCCAGCGCCTCCTCCAGGCGGGCCCGGAAGGGCCGGGCGGGGTCCGTGGCATGGACATAGGGAACCGGGTGCCCGGGCAGGTCCAGACGTCCCCGGGGCGGGTCCATGGCCGCCAGGGCCCGGCGGACGCCCGCGGGGGTCGACCCGGCGCCGCACCAGAGTCCCGCGTGGGAGAGGAAGACCGGACGCATCAGGACCGGGCGGCGAGGTGGGTTTCCAGCACCTGGGCGAGGTTGGCCACGCAGGACAGGAGGCGCCGGGTCTCCTTGCTGTCCGTCAGGCGCAGGCCATAGCGCTTCTGGATGGCCATGGACACCTGCAGGGCGTCCAGGGAATCCAGGGCCAGCCGGGCCTCGGGCCCGAACAGCAGCTCGTCGTCCTGGATGGAGGCGGGGTCCACCGGGCGCTCGCAGGACGCCGCGATGAGCTGCTTGAGTTCAAGAAGGAGGGTTGCACTGCTCACGTGTGCACCTTGCCCCTGCGGGCGAGTCCGGCGGCCAGGAGGAGGGCGGCCAGGCCGAAGATGGCCAGCCGGGCCGCGAAGGGCGCGAGCCCGGACCAGCCCTCGCCCCGCAGCATCACCGCGTGGAAGCCGTCCAGGCCCCAGGCCATGGGGGAGATGTTGGTCAGCGCCCGCATCTCCGCGGGCATGACGAAGCGGGGCACCATGATGCCCCCCAGGGCGCCGAGGATGATGTTGCCCACGCCGCCAAACACCGTGGCCTGCTCTGTGGTGCGCACCACGCTGGCCACCAGGAGGGCCCAGGACACCGCGGCGAAGGAGAGGACCAGGGCCATGAACGCCATGGGCGGCCAGAGCGCCGGCGGCAGGGTGAGGGCTTCCCCGCCGAACAGCGGCACCAGCCAGACCCCCACGCAGAGCATCAGCACCGCCTGGATCAGGTTGATGGCCATGAAGGGGAGCAGCTTGCCCAGGAGCAGCGTGCCGTGGCCCAGCCCCAGGCTCAGCTGGCGCTGGAGGGTGCCGTGCTGGCGCTCCGTGATGAATATCGCCGACAGGGGGAGCACCACGAAGAACATCCCGAAGATCAGCCAGGCCGGCACCGTCTGCTGCACGGCGGTGGGGGGGACGGCCAGGCCCGCGCGTCCCACCGTGGCCTCGGCGACGGTGGCCTGCAGGGACTGGGGGTCCAGGGCCGAGGCCGCGGCGCCGCCGAAGCCGGGACCCAGGCTGCGCAGGAAGCTCTTCGCCTTGAGGGTGCCCAGGACGCCCACGAGATGCTGGCGGAAGGCGGAGCGGGCCATGGCCGCCACCGTGGGGTCCAGCTGCAGCGTGACCAGGCCCGGAGCGCCCGCTTCGGCCAGGAACCGTTCCTCGAAGCCTCTGGGCACCAGGACCGCGAAGGGCAGCCGCCCGGCGGCTATGGCCTGGCGGGCCCCGGCCTCGGTGGCGAGGCCCGGCTCGGACACGAAGGCCCGGGTCGCCAGGAGCTCGGCCAGGTCCCGGCTGGTCGGGGTGCCGTCCAGGTCCACCACGGCGTACTTCAGCTGCAGCCCGGAGCTGTCGGGCCGCAGGGTATCCCGCAGGGCCAGGGACATGATGAGGATGAACACCGCCGGCATCACGAAGAGGGTCGCCAGCCCGAAGCGGTCCCGGGAGAGGGCCAGCCATTCCTTGCGCCAGAGCGCCATGAGGATCCTGGCCATCAGTCGTCCCTCAGCGTGTGGCGGGTGAGCTGCAGGAACACGTCGTCCAGGTGCTGCTGCCCCCAGGACCAGGAATCCACGGTGCAGCCGGCGGCCCGGGCCCCGGCCAGGAACGCCCCGGTGTCCTCCATGGGGATGCCGGACAGCTGGTAGCGGTGGCCCGGCAGGGACACCAGGGCGCAGCGCCCGGCCCACTCGGCCCGCAGAGGGGCGGGCAGCTCCTGGCCCAGGCGCATGGAGAACACCGGGGGGGCCGAGGCGAGCACCTCGCCCAGGGTCCCCGACACCAGCGCCCGTCCCTGGTCCAGGATGGCCACGTGCGCGCAGAGCGCCTCCACCTCTTCCATGTAGTGGCTGGTGTAGATGATGGTCCGGCCCGAGCGCTGGAGGCCGCCGATGGTTTCCAGGAGGAAGTGCCGGGACTGGGGATCCACCCCCACCGTGGGCTCGTCCAGGAGGAGGATGGGCGGGTCCGCCAGGAGGCCGATGGCCAGGTTCAGCCGACGCTTCAGGCCCCCGGACAGCTGGC
Organism: Holophagaceae bacterium; assembly: GCA_003165415.1. Lineage (GTDB taxonomy): Bacteria > Acidobacteriota > Holophagae > Holophagales > Holophagaceae > Mesoterricola. The sequence continues at coordinate 36,285 of PLUC01000055.1, read as the reverse complement.
CCGCGCGGCGGTTCCGGAAGTCCCCGAGCTGGGTGGAGGCCAGGGCCGAGGCCTCCCGCTCCCGCAGGAACCGGCCGCCCAGGCCCTGCACCTGGCCGAAGAAGGCCAGGTTCTCCCGCACGGTGAGCATGGGGTAGAAGGCGTTGTCCTGGGGCACCAGGGCGGCCAGGCCCCGGACGGCGGCGATGGGGCGCCCGCCGCAGGTGATGCGGCCCCGGTCCGCCGCCAGCAGGCCGATGGCGATGGCCAGGAGGGTGGTCTTGCCCGCCCCGTTGGGCCCCAGGAGGCCCAGGGCCTCCCCGACGGGCACCGTGAAGCTCACCCCGTCCAGGGCCGGCGCCTCGGCCCCCGGGTAGCGGAAGTGGAGGTCCTCGAAGCTGAGCAGGTCCTGGCTCATACGCTGGCGCGCAGGGTGCGGAAGAAGGTCTCCTCCCGGTCCGCCTGGATCCGCAGCAGCGCGGCGATGCGCTGGGGCTCCAGGGGCTGCCGGCCGCGGATCATCATGGCCGAGGCCAGGGCGAGCTCCCGCCACTGGTCGCCGATGGCCACGAGCTCGTCGGCCAGGGACAGCAGGGCGGGGCGCTGGGCCAGGGCGGCGGCCTCCTGGAGGAAGGCCGCGTAGATGAAGCGGAACCCGGCCCCGCCCGTGCCGATCTCCTCCTGCATGCGGACCAGGTGGCCCAGGAACAGCCGGGCGGCGGCTCCATCGCCGCCGGTGTCCAGCCGGTCCACCGCCCGGGAGAGGTAGCGGATGCCCTTCGCCCCGGCGAAGGGCACGGGGGCCAGCATGGAGCGGCAGTTGCGCCGGATGACCTTGGGCAGGAGCTCGGCCCAGCGGGGCTCCCGGGGCGCTTCCCGGATGCGGTAGAGGAGCCCCTTGGGCGCCATGAGCCCCTTGGCGAACCTGGCCCTGGTCAGGTCCGGGCCGGGGCAGCGCACGGGCGCTTCGAACACGGGGTCGGACAGGAGGTAGTCCTCCCCGTCCCGGCCGTAGGCGATCACGTTGTGGACGTTGAAGTGGAAGCGCAGGTCCTCGGGGAAGTAGGGCAGCCAGAAGGCGGAGGTCTGCATCCCCACCAGGCAGCCTTCCCCCAGCAGGGCGTCCAGGCGCGCCGCGCCCCGGGCCGGGACCCGGAAGGTCTCGGCCTGCAGCGACAGGCCCAGGAGGCTGTGGAGCCGCCGGATGATGGCGCGGGGGATGATGCGGAAGGCCACCAGGGGCTGGCCGCCCACCTTGATGATGGGGATGAAGGCGAAGGCGAGGGCCGAGGCCAGGCCGAAGGCCATGGGCTCGGACATGGGCAGGCCGGCGTGGGTGACCAGGGCGGCCATCACGCCGCTCTCGCAGTGGGAGGCATGGCGGTGCTGGAAGGCGGGCATCAAGGCGCCACCTCGCGCAGGGCGTCCACCGTCACCCCGAGGGCGTCGGCGTAGCGCTGCAGGACCCTGGCGGAAAGCCGGGCGAAGACCGCGGGCCTCAGGTGCCGGCGCACCCGCCACCGCCAGATCCCGGTGGTCTGGCTGAGCAGGGCCAGATCCATGCGCGAACGGTACATGTGGTATTCCAGCGGGGCGCTGAGCCCCTGGAGGACCCTCGAGCGGGCGGCTTCGGCCTGGGCGGCCAGGGTGTCCAGGGCCTGGCGGGTGACGATCTCCTCCACCTGCCAGCCCGCGGAGGTGACCAGCCGCACCTGGCCGTCCCCGCCCCTGGCGTACACCGCCTTGTGGCCTCCGCCCAGCGTGGCGTTCCCCTCCTGGGGAACCTCGGCATCATTCACGGCGCACTTCCATCAGACGACGGTGAGCAGGGCGTAGCAGATGGAGAAGCGCCCGCTTTCGGGGACGTAGCATAGCACCTTGTCCCCTGGCCTGATGCGGTCCGACCTGAGCAGGTCGGCGAGGATGATGAAGACCGAAGCGCTGCCTGTGTTGCCCTTCTCGGGGAGGTTCGTGAACCACTTCTCCAGGGGGATGTGGAAGCTCACGTTCTTCAGGCCTTCGTAGATGGGCAGCCGGAAGTAGTCGGAGGAGTAGTGGGCCACGAACACGTCCACGTCCTCGGCCTTGATGCCGCGCCTGGCCACCAGCCTGGGGATGGCCCGGTCGGCGGTGGCGGCCACGATCTCCTTGTGCAGCAGCTTGACGTCCTGCCGCACCAGCATGGCGCGCTGGGCCACCGCCTCCCCGGGGCTCTCCAGCTCCCGCCAGCCCGTGAGGGTGCCGTCGGGGTTCTTGACGGCGCCGGCGTACATGCAGGTCTCCAGTTCGTTGGCGAAGGAGAAGATGTCGATCCACTCGATCTTGAAGGCACGCCGGCCCGGGACCGGGGCGGGGGCCAGGAACGCCGCGCCGGCCCCGTCGGAGAGCATCCAGCGCAGCAGGTCGGCGGAGAAGGCCAGATGGGGCTGGGCTTCCAGGTTCTCGCACACCTCCGGGCTGACCGCCCCGGCCATGCGCGAACGCATGAAGGAGGAGGCCTGCTCGGATCCGGTGGCGACGGCGTTGGCGACCTGCCCCGTGGCGACATTCATCGCGGCGTACTTGAGGGCGGTCATGCCCGCGATGCAGACGCCCGAGGTGCTGACGATCTCGCACGGGCCGCTCTCCGCCAGTTCGCCGTGCACCATGGACGCGTGCCCGGGGATGAGCTGGTCGGCCTGGGTCGTGCCGCAGGCCAGGCACTGGATGTCCCGGGGCGAGAAGCCCTCATAGGGCTTCAGGCGCCGGATGGCCTCCGCCGCCAACTGGGCGTTGGTATGGGTGGACCTGCCGGTGGCCGGATCGATCGCGTAGTAGCGGGTGATGATCTTGTTGTTCCGGAGGATCAGCTTGCGGGTCCGGGACGGGACCTGGTCCACCATGCCCAGGAGCGCTTCCATCTGGTCGTTGGCGATGGGGCCGTTGGGCAGGAACGCGGCAAGATCGGTGATGAAAACGTCCATGGATGGGGAACCTCGATCAGATCCTGGCCTTGGGGTGGGTCAGGTGGAACAGGTCGGCGTAACGCCGGTAGAACTCCCCTTCGGGCAGCCGGGTGGGAAGAACCGCGTTGGAGAGGGTGTAGTAGTCGAGGTTGTGGTTCACAATCCTTTCATGCATTGTACGGTACAGCGAGGTGCCCGGCAAAGGTGTCATTACAGTGAAGATCGGCAGGTCGATTGGATTTTTATCGATGAACGTCATGAGCTGGTGGAAGTCCGCAGGGGCGTACTGGGGCGAGACGATGAAATCGCCCACGATCGTGACGCCCATGGCCCGGAGGATGCGGATGGCCTCCCGGTTCTGGGCCACGCCGGAGGCCTTGTTCATGCCGGACAGCCCTTCGTCGGTGATGTCCTCGAACCCGATGATCACGGTGCGCAGGCCGGCGTCCTTCCACTCCTGGAGCAGATCGGGGTGGCGCACCACCGTGTCGGCGCGCACGTCCGCGAAGAAGTCCTTCTTGATCCCGGCGTCCCGGATGGCCCGGACCAGCTGCCTGGCGTGAGACGGCTGGCCGAAGGTGTTGGCGTCCACCATGCGGATGAAGGGCACCTCCGGGAGCAGGCCGATGTCGCGGATGACCGCATCGATGCCGCAGGCCAGGTAGCGGCCTCCGGCCTGGTTGGTGATGCAGCAGAAATGGCAGTCGTAGGGGCAGCCGAAAGCCGAGGCCACGAAGCCCATGGGGTGGTTCAGCAGGGCGTAGTGGGCGCGGTTGGCCGCGACGAGGTCGTACCTGGGGGCCTTGTCCTCCACCAGGTCGCCCCTTCCGAAGGCCCGGGGCACGAACCGCAGGGGCCTGCCCGGGCACGTGGGGGCCACGCCGGGGATGGACCCGGCGCCCGCGCCCCGCTCGAGGGCGTCCGCCAGTTCCCGGAACGAGGCCTTGCCGATCCCCACAACGACGAAATCGATGCCGGGGCGGTTGAAGAAGTCCGGATCGCCGCTGGCGTGGATGCCGCCCACCACCACCACGGCCCCCGTGCTCTCCTTGGCCGCCGTGGCGATCAGGCACGCGGTGTTGGCCTCGCAGGTCACGGCCGTGATCCCCACCAGGTCCGGCCGGAACCCAGCCAGGGTGGCGGCGAGATTCCCGGGATGCACCTTGAGGTCGAGGATGGCCACCTCGTGGCCGTCCAGGTTGCCGGCCAGCACCTCCAGGGCCAAGGGCTCGCCCCGGAAGATCTGCTTGATGGACGTGATCCCGTACATCTCCTCCGGGATGCTGCGCCCGCAGTTGGGAGGATTGACCAGGAGGATTTTCATCGGAGCCAGTATTCTACGCCCGGCTCCGGCCGGATGGACAGCCCATTAAGCGCTGAATCGATCGAACCAGGGGACTTCCGGTTTGGGATCCTTCTTGATCCGGTCCACCTGGAGCTTGCAGGCATGGAGCTGCTTCTTCAGGGTGTTGACCTGGAAGTTCAGGGCATATTTCCCCGGGCTCACCGCGGACTGCATCTGGGCCTTGGCGGCGTCCAGCTGCGTCTGCAGGTTGGCGATCTGCTGGTTCACCTTCTCGATGGCTTCCGCCTTGGGCAGGCAAGGCGCGGGATTGAGGGGCTTGATCTGGCTGTTCTTCATGGTCTTCTCCAAGGTGCCGGCGCAGGGCGGGAACAGGCGGCCCGGGTGGCGCGCAACGCGTTCCGGCGTCGGCGGTCACGTTTGGCCGGAATTATGGGTGGGACCGGGTCAAGGAAACCTGCGGAAAAGCCCGAAAGCCGTCAAGAATCCGTAAAAACCCGACGCGTGCCGAACGGATCCAACGGTAGTAGGCTAAATCAGCGGGGGACCCCATGCTGCACCTGCTCTGCCGGAACCGGGTGTCGGACTTTCAGCGCTGGTGGGGCGTGTTCAGTTCCCACGCGGCCGCCCACCGCGCGGCCGGGCTCGTCCTGATGGCCCTATGGCAGGACCAGGAGGATCCGGACAACGTCTTCTTCCTCTTCCAGGTGGAGGACCCGGAAGCCGCGAAGGCGTTTATGCACGCGTCCCAGGCGGCCGAGGCCGCAACCAGGGCCGGCGTGATCGAGGGCGAGTACCATTTCCTGACCCCCGCCAGCACCGATCATCCCTTATAACGCCTTCAGCGCCGCCAGTTCCTGGGGATTGCAGAAGCGCCACTCGCCGGGCTTCAGCGCCGGGTCGCACAGGGGGCCGAACTGGATCCGGCGCAGCTTGGACACCGGGTGGCCCACCGCCGCGAACATGCGCCGGATCTGCTGGTTCTTGCCCTCGATGAGGGTCACCTTCAACCAGGGGTTCTCGCCCTTCTCCGCCACCTCGATGGCGCAGGGCTTCAGCCGGCGCCCGTCGAGCCGGAAGCCCTCCCGGAACTCGTCCAGAGTCTCGGGCTTGGGCATGCGGTGGACCTTGGCCAGGTAGACCTTGGCCACGTGGAATTCCGGCGCCATGAGCCGCTGGGCCATGGTCCCGTCATTGGTCAGCAGCAGCAGCCCCTCGGAGTTGAAATCCAGCCGGCCCACCGGGTAGACCCGCGCGTTCACCCCGTGGATCAGCGCCATCACCGTGGGCCGGCCCTCGTCATCCTTGACCGTGGTCACGTAGCCCTTGGGCTTGTTCAGGATGATGTAGAGCAGATCCTCCCTGGCGATGGGCTGGAAATCCAGGGTGATCTGGTCCCTGCGGGGATCCGCCCGGGTGCCCAGCTCGGTCACCGTGACCCCGTTCACCTGCACCCGCCCTTCCAGGATGATCGCTTCGCAGGCCCGGCGGGAAGCCACCCCGGCGGCGGCCAGGATCTTCTGCAGGCGCTCGCCGGTGGGGGCCTTGCCCCGGGTCTTGAGCCCGGAGGCGGAAGCGGCCGGCGCGGCCTTGACCGGGGCGGCCGGACGGGGCCCGCTCTGGGGCCGGGCCACCGGCTTCCAGGGCCCGGTTTTGCGCGGCATGGGACTGGCGTCGGTCTTGGCGCCGGGCCTGCGGGCCGGGGTGATCTTGACGCTGGCGGCCTTGGCCGGCGCTTCCAGTTCCTCGCCCCAGGGGTCAACGTTGGGCCCGGGGGCGGGCCTGGGGGCCGGCTTGGGCCTGGCCTGGGCAGCGGGGCCCCGGGCGCCGCGCCGCACCGGCACCCCCCGGTGTTCCCCCTGGCGGGCGGGAGATCCCTTGCCCGGACGTTTGCTGCGCAATGTGCTCAATGGTTTGGCCATGGTGAACCTCTGGCGTCATCCCGACGCGAACCTTATATTCTCTCACACTTCTCCCGTCAGGCATCGGGGATTTTTCCCAACCGGGAACCCGTCACATAAGCCCGGGTTCCACTGCCACCTCAAGGAATTAACAGAGCTTCCCGCCGACCATGGCGTTATTCTGGAAGCTAGTTCGGATTTTTTTTGAGAGGTAGCGTGAGCAAACAAGCCAAGCCCCAAGCGGGTCCAGTGGCATTTCTTGTGAGGGAACCATGATAAAACATGTATACAGTTTCGGCGGCGATCGTAACGAGGGCAGCGCCAAGATGCGCAACCTGCTTGGCGGCAAGGGCTGTAACCTGGCCGAGATGGCGGGCCTGGAGATTCCCGTGCCCCCCGGCTTCACCGTCACGACCGAAGTGTGCACCCTCTACATCGCCGGCGGCCAGACCCTGCCCGAGGATGTGAAGGCGCAGGTCCTGGAGTCCCTCAAGTGGCTGGAAGGCAACCGCGGCCGCAAGCTGGGCGACGTGGAGAACCCCCTGCTCCTCTCCGTGCGTTCCGGCGCCCGGGTGTCCATGCCCGGCATGATGGACACAGTGCTCAACCTGGGGCTCAACGACAAGACCGTGGAGGGCCTGGCCAAGGCCAGCAACAACCCCCGCTTCGCCTACGATTCCTACCGCCGCTTCATCATGATGTACTCCGACGTGGTCCTGGGCGTGCACAAGGACCTGTTCGAGCATGAGATCTCCGCCCTCAAGCAGAAGACCGGCAAGAAGCTCGACACCGAGATCACCGCCGAAGAGTGGAAGGGCCTCACGGTCATCTTCAAGGCGATCGTGCAGAAGGAGCTGGGCAAGCCCTTCCCCCAGGATCCCATCGAGCAGCTGTTCGGCGGCATCTGCGCCGTGTTCGACAGCTGGGAGACCGACCGCGCCAAGATCTACCGGCGCCTGAACCGCATCCCCGACGACTGGGGCACCGCCGTCAACGTCCAGACCATGGTGTTCGGCAACATGGGTGACGACTGCGGCACCGGCGTGGCCTTCACCCGCGACCCCGGCACCGGCGAGCCCTACTTCTACGGCGAGTACCTGATCAACGCCCAGGGCGAGGACGTGGTGGCCGGCGTGCGCACCCCGCAGCCCATCACCAGGGCCCAGGCCGAAGGCACCGGCCACACCAGCCTCGAAGAAGCCATGCCCGCCGCCTTCAAGGAGCTGCTCAGCACCTGCAACCGCCTGGAGCGCCACTTCACCGACATGCAGGACCTGGAATTCACCATCGAGCGCGGCAAGCTGTTCATGCTCCAGACCCGGATCGGCAAGCGCACGGCACTGGCCTCCATCCGCATCGCCATCGACATGGTCGACGAAGGCCTGATCGACTCCAACACCGCCCTCACCCGCATCGACCCCGACAGCCTCAACCAGCTGCTGGCCCCCGTGTTCGATCCCAAGGAGAAGGCCTCCTTCAAGAAGGCCGGCAAGCTCATGACCAAGGGCCTGAACGCCGGCCCCGGCGCCGCCGCCGGCCGCATCGCCCTCAGCGCCGACGAGGCCGAGGAGCTGGCCAAGTCCGGCCCCGTGGTGCTCTGCCGCACCGAGACCTCCCCTGAGGACCTGGCCGGCATGGTCGCCGCCAAAGGCATCCTCACCGCCCGCGGCGGCATGACCTCCCACGCGGCCGTGGTGGCCCGCGGCATGGGCAAGCCCTGCGTCTGCGGCGCCTCCGGCATCACCATCGACCTGAAGGCCCGCACCCTCAGCACCGACACCCTCACCCTCAAGGCCGGCACCGACTTCATCTCCATCGACGGCTCCACCGGCGAAGTGTTCGCCGGCCAGCTCAGCGCCTTCCCCTCGGAAGTGAACCAGGTGCTGGTGGAGAAGAAGCTCAAGCCCGAGGACAGCGAGCTGTTCGCCCGCTTCCAGAAGATCATGACCTGGTCCACCGCCGTGCGCCGGCTGAAGGTCCGCACCAACGCCGACACCCCGCACGACGCCCAGGTGGCCCGGGCCTTCGGCGCCGAGGGCATCGGCCTGACCCGCACCGAGCACATGTTCTTCGAGGGCGAGCGCATCATCGCCTTCCGCAAGTTCATCCTGGCCAAGGACCTGGCGGCCCGCACCGAGGCCCTCAAGGGCCTGCTGCCGATCCAGCGCACCGATTTCGAAGGCATCTTCGAAGCCATGGACGGGCTGCCGGTCACCGTGCGCCTGCTGGATCCCCCCCTCCACGAGTTCGTGCCCCACGACGAAGCCGGACAGGCCGAGATGGCCAAGGTCATCGGCGTCTCCCTCGCCGAAGTGAAGCACCGGGTGGAGAAGCTCCATGAGTTCAACCCGATGATGGGCCACCGCGGCTGCCGTCTGGGCATCACCTACCCCGAGCTGATCCGCATGCAGATGCGCGCCATCGCCGAAGCCGCCATCAACGTCGGCAAACGCGGCATCAAGGCCCTGCCCGAAGTGATGGTGCCCCTGGTCGGCGCCGTCAAGGAGCTGGCCTACACCAAGGTCCAGATGCTGGAAGAGCTGGCCCTCGTGAACAAGGAACAGGGCACCGATTTCATCTGCCCCATCGGCACCATGATCGAGATCCCCCGCGGCGCCATCACCGCCGACCAGGTGGCCACCGAAGCCGAGTTCTTCTCTTTCGGCACCAACGACCTCACCCAGATGGGCTTCGGCTTCTCCCGGGACGACTCTGGCTCCTTCCTGCCCGAGTACGTCTCCAAGAAGATCCTCGAGGACGATCCCTTCCAGAGCCTGGACCAGGAAGGCATCGGCGAGCTGGTGAAGATCGGCTGCGAGAAAGGCCGCAAGACCCGCCCCAACATCCATCTGGGCGTCTGCGGCGAGCACGGCGGCGACCCCCGCTCGGTGAAGTTCTTCCACCGCGTGGGCCTCAACTACGTGAGCTGCAGCCCCTACCGCGTGCCCATCGCCATCCTCGCGGCCGCCCAGGCCGTGCTTGAAGAGACCAAGTAGTTAGAGTCCACCGTGAGCGAGGCGGGGGCCACGGCCCCCGCCTTTCAATTGTCCTCGTCCTCCAGCAGGTCCAGGGCGCTCTGGTTCACCACCACCACCGGAGCCCGGTCCCAGAGCTTCCTGGACTGTCCGGCCTGGGTGGGGATCTCCAGCCCGCCCTCTACCCGCCCGCGCAGGTCCCTGCGCCAGAAATGGATGGACTCGACCAGCACCACCTCCGGCCCGTTCCGGGCCAGGACCTCCCGCACCTCGCTTTCCGTCTTCGCCGCCGGGACCTGGTGCCCGAGGACCAGGTTGATGAAGCCGATCTGCGTTTCCCCCAGATTGCCCTGGTGCACCCCGGCGCCCAGGTCCTCCAGCCGCCGGGCGACCTGATAGGGCTCCAGGAGCGGGTTCCACTCCCGGTCCATGTACGGCACCGCCAGCACCCCGAACACCAGGACCGCCGCCGCCCACTGGGCCATGCACCAGGCCAGGGCCCCGGCCAGACGCCGCCGGAGCGCCAGGCCCAGGGCGGCCGTGCCCATGGCCAGGGACACGAGGCTCATGGGCAGGGCCATGGCCCAGGGCATCCCGCCCCGGTCCACCGCCAGCCAGGGCAGACCGACGCTGAGCAGGAAGGTCAGCACCAGGGTGGTCCAGAGCGCCAACCTGGCCGCCCGCCCCGGGCCCTCGTCCAGGACCCGGTCGGTCCAGAACGCCGTCTGCAGGAACGTGATGGGCAGGACTGGCAGCAGGTAGACCATGCGCTTGCCCGAGGAGACGCTGAGCAGCACCAGGGTCGCCAGGAACAGCAGCGGGATGCCCCAGGCCGCCACGCCCCTCCGGGCCCGGGCCGGCACCATGGCGGCGATCCAGAGGGCCAGCCACGGGCATAGGTTCCCGGGGGACCTTTCCAGGTAGAAGTAGAGCGGCTCCCGGTGCTCCTCCAGCCGCCCCGTGCGGGACACCAGGTCCGGATGTTTCAGGAAGCGCCCCAGCGAGTTGCGCACGAACACCTCCGTGAGGAACTCCCGCCCGCCCTTCATGGCCAGGGGCACCACCCAGGCCAGGGCCAGCCCCAGGCCCACCGCCATGCCCCAGGTCGGCCGCAGGAAGGCCGCGGTCTTCCGGCGGTCCCCCAGGAACGCCAGCGCCGCCGCCACCGGCCACAGCACCATCACCGGCCCCACCACCCCCTTGGCCAGGAACACCAGGCCCAGGCTCGCCCAGAACCCGTCCAGCCAGGGCCGGGACCGCTCCTCGGTCAGGGCCAGGAAGGCCAGCCCCAGGGACAGCGTCACCGTCGCCGTGAGGGTCATGTCCACCACCGCCTGGTGGCCCATCTGGAAGAACAGCACGTCGGTGGCGGTGAGGAGCCCGGCCCACAGCCCCGCCCGGGCCGACTGGAGCCTGCATCCCAGCCAGCTCACCCAGGCCACGGTGCCGATGGCCATCAGGGCGCTGGGCAGGCGCAGCGCCCAGGGCGCGAAGTCGCCCGCCGCCCTGCAGCACAGGACCGCCATCAGGTAGAACAGCGGAGGCTTCTCCAGGTACGGCTGCCCGTTCAGGGTCGGCACCACCCATTCCCCCCGGGTGGCCATCTCGTGGACGATGCCGCCCACGTAGGGCTCGTGGTAGTCCCACAGGGTGTGGTTGTGCAGCCCCACCAGGAACAGCAGGGCCGCCGCCAGCGTCGCGCAGCCGACCACCAGCCACGGGGGCCGGGCGGCGGCGAGCCGGCGGAGGGTTCCACCCAGGGGGGATCTGGAGGCTGGTGACACAATCATAAAATAAATAATTACTATTCCTCTGCAAGCCCAAGTGTTGATTGAGAAATGAATCAAACGACCCTACCCTGGGGGCACAGATCCTTTTTCAAATCCAGCTATGACAGGCGAGCAGGCATCCGGCCTCAGCCAGGCCCGGTTTCCTGCGTTTCGCCGTTGGCCGATTCCTTTTTTTCCTCGACGAGGCACGAGCATGAGCGATGTCATTACCATCCAAGCCGATCCGAACATCCCCTGGTGGAAGGAGATCACCCGCAAACAGTGGTACGCGCTCCTGGCCGGCAAGGTCGGCTGGATGCTGGACGCCTTCGACGTCATGCTCTACGTCTTCTGCCTGAAGGTGATCATGGAGGAGTGGCACCTGAACCCGGCCACGGCCGGCTTCATGGTGACCGTGACCCTGTTCGCGTCCTCCTTCGGCGGGATCGTGTTCGGCGCCGTGGCCGACCGCTGGGGCCGCAAGAACGCCCTGATGGCCACCGTGCTGATCTTCTCCGTCTGCTCCGGCCTGTCCGGACTGTCCCAGAACCTGGTCCAGCTCGCCATCGCCCGCACCATCCTCGGCCTGGGCATGGGCGGCGAGTGGGCCGCCGGCGCGCTGCTGGTGTCCGAGACCTGGCCAGCCAAGCACCGGGGCAAGGCCATCGGCCTCATGCAGGGCGGCTGGGCCCTGGGCTACATCGCCGCGGCCGTCTGCGCCGCCCTCATCCTGCCCCGGTTCGGCTGGCGGGTGATGTTCTTCGTGGGCATCATCCCGGCCCTGTTCGCGTTCTGGATCCGCACCAAGGTCGACGAGCCCCAGGTCTGGGTGAAACAGCACAAGCTGGAGCGCGCGGAGCCCAAGACCAAGGGAAGTTTCTGGCAGATCTTCGCCCCGGACCTGCTGCGCTTCACCCTGATCAGCACCCTGATCTCCACCTTCGTGATGTTCGCCTACTGGGGCCTGTTCTCCTGGCTGCCCAGCTTCCTGGGCTCCCCCGTCGCCAAGGGCGGCGCCGGCCTCTCCATCGTCCGGGCCCCCATGTGGATGATCCCCCTGATGATCGGCGCCTACTTCGGCTACATCTCCTTCGGCTTCGTGGCCGACAAGTTCGGCCGGCGCCCGACCTTCGCCGCCTACCTGGTCCTTTCCGCGGTCTTCGTCTTCCTGTTCGGCAACACCCGCAACGCCACCGCGCTCATGATCATGGGCCCCTTCCTGGGCTTCTTCGGCTCCGGCTACTACAGCGCCTTCGGGGCGTTCATCTCCGAGCTGTTCCCGACCCGGGCGCGCGGCTCGGCGGTGGGGTTCTGCTACAACACCGGGCGCATGGTCAGCGCCCTGGCCCCCACGGTGATCGGCTTCCTGGCCATCAGCTTCGGTGTGGGCGCCGCCCTGACCTTCACCGCCATCGCCTTCATCCTGGCCGCAGCCTCCATCTTCCTGCTCCCGGAAACCGCCGGAATCGAGCTCACCTAAGTCAGCACAATATTTTCACGAACTCCTTGCCGGTGCTGTTGCCGTAGTTCAGGCAGGCCTTCCGGATGGTGGCGGCGGTGGCGTGCACCCTGGCCTTGGCGTCGGTGCGGCAGCACATGGCGACCATGTAGGCGGGCGGCGTCGGGTGCAGCGGCAGCTCGATGATGTCGCCGGTGAGCAGGGAGTCCTTCACGAACAGGCCGGGAATGGCGGCGATGCCGTAGCCGTCCTTGATGAGCTGCACGATGGCCGCCACCGACGGGGAGCAGGTGATCCGGATCTGCTCGATGGGAATGTCCTCCCGGGTGGCCATGGCCGTGAGGATCTCCACCAGCGCCAGCTGGGGCTGGGTGCCCTGGGCGAAGGTCATGATCGGGAACTGCAGGGCCCGCTGGGAAAGCCCGCCGGGCCGGGGCGAGAGCAGCCCGTTCCGGGCCAGCCACTGCACCGGATAGAGGGCCAGGGCGGTGGACAGGACCTCCGGGTGGTCGATGCCCTCCACCCGGACGACGATGTCCAGTTCACCGTTCAGCAGGCGCTTCTGCAGGACGGTGCTCATGTCCACCGTCAGGTCGATCTGCAGATCGGGGTAGTCCGCTGCGAGCTCCTTCATGAACTGGGCCAGCCAGCTGTGGACCACCGTCTCGATCACCCCCAAGCGCACCCGCCCCTGCACCGGGTTGTCCAGCAGCGCGGCGCTGCGCAGCTTGGCGGCGGCGGCCACCACGGTCTTGGCGTAGCCCAGCAGGTGCTCGCCGCTGGGGGTCAGGCGGAAGCCCTTGGCGGAACGGTCCACCAGCTCGGTGCGGAGGTCGTCCTCCAGGCTCTTGATGCGCAGCGAAATGGCCGCCGGGGTGGCGTTCAGCGCCCGGGCCGTCGCGTGGAAATTGCGCAGCTGGGACAGGGTGACGAAGGTTTCCAGGAAGCGGGTGTTCATGGTAAGTAAACCTTAACAGTTCCGGCGCGAAAATGTCGATGGCAATCGTTTGCCGCAGGCCCTAACCTTGGCCAAAGCTCTTAAACATTATCCGGAAAACGGGGGTTGAATATGCATCCAGCAGAGTTTCGTCAAAACGTGCGCGAGGGCCGGTTCCAGGGTCCCACCTCCGGGCAGTGCGGACCCTACGCCCAAGCAAACCTTGTCATTCTCCCCCAGGCGAATGCGGACGATTTCCTGCGCTTCTGCCTTTTCAACCCCAAGGCCTGCCCCCTTCTGGGGGTCGGAGAACCCGGGCAGTGGGCCATCCCGGCCCTGGGCGAGGACCTGGACATCCGCACCGACGTGCCGGGCTACTACGTCTACCGCGACGGCCGGCGCGCCGAGGAACTGACCTCCCTGGAGGCGCTCTGGCGGCCGGATTTCGTCACCTTCGCCCTGGGCTGCTCCTTTTCCTTCGAGCAGATGCTGCTGCAGGAAGGCATCCCGCTCCGGCACATCCAGGAGCAGAAGAACGTCGCCATGTACCGGACCAACGTGAAGAACCGCCCGGCGGGACCGTTCGCGGGGGAGCGGGTGGTGTCCATGCGGCCCATGAAGGCGGCGGACGCCATCCGGGCCATCCAGATCACCAGCCGGTTCCCCGGGATCCACGGCGCCCCGGTGCATTTCGGCGACCCGTCGCTGATCGGCATCCGCGATCTGCAGCAGCCCGACTACGGCGACGCCGTGGCCATCCTGCCCGACGAGGTGCCGGTGTTCTGGGCCTGCGGCGTGACCCCCCAGAACGCCCTCAGCGGCGCCGCCCTGCCCCTGGCCATCACCCACAAGCCGGGCTACATGCTGGTCACCGACATCCTCAACTCCAGCCTGGCGGTTTTCTAACCCTTCCCCACAACTCAACCTCTTTCTCCCCGGTGGAGAAGGGCGGCGCCGGCCTGAGCATCGTGAAGGCCCCGCTGTGGACCATCCCCATGATGATCGGCGCCTTCTTCGGCTACGTGAGCTTCGGCTTCATCGCCGACCGTTTCGGCCGGCGCCCGACCTTCTGCTTCTACCTGCTGGTCTCCGCCGTGCTGGTCTGGATCTTCGGGAGCGTACGCCATTCCGGCACCCTCATGCTGCTGGGGCCCTTCCTCGGGTTCTTCGGCTCCGGCTATTTCAGCGCCTTCGGAGCCTTCATCTCCGAATTGTTCCCCACCCAGGCCCGCGGTTCGGCGGTGGGGTTCTGCTACAATACCGGTCGCATGCTGAGCGCCTTCGCACCCACCATCATCGGCGCTCTCTCCATTTCTTTCGGGCTGGGTGGCGCGCTCACCTTCCTGGCCCTGGCATTTGCGGCAGGCGCGGTTTCCATTTTCCTGCTCCCCGAAACCTGCGGAACGGAGTTGGCCTGACATGGCGACGAATGCTTCCACCCCACCCGCGGATTCCACCCTCCGGGTGGAACCCCTGGGCGATCAGGCCCTGCTGGCGATCCTGGGCGAGGGCATCGATCCCGGGGTGAACGACCAGGTGCATCACCTGGCGGCCGTGATCCGGGGCAGCGCCCTTCCGGGCCTGACCGACCTGGTCCCGGCCTACGCGACCCTGGCGGTGCACTACGACCCCGCCGCCTGGGGCGCCCACGGCGCTCCGTACGAGGCGCTGCGGGCCGAACTGGTCCGGCTCTGGCAGGGCGCCGGCGCCGCGGCTCCCCCCGCCCCGCGCCATGTGGAGATCCCGGTGTGCTACGGCCTGGAGTTCGGGCCCGACCTGGAGGAGGTGGCGAACCTATGCAAGCTGCCCGCCCAGGAGATCATCGCCCGCCATTCAGGCGCCGAGTACCGGGTCTACATGCTCGGCTTCTCCCCGGGCTTCCCCTACCTGGGCGGACTGGATCCCACCATCGCCGCGCCCCGGCGGGAGACCCCCCGGACCAAGGTCCCCGCGGGCTCCGTGGGCATCGCCGGCATGCAGACCGGCATCTACCCCATGGACTCCCCCGGCGGCTGGCAGCTCATCGGGCGCACCCCCAGGCGCCTGTTCCGGCCCGGCCTGGAGGAGCCCTGCCTGCTCAGGCCCGGGGACCGGCTCCACTTCGTGCCCGTGGACCTGGACACCTACAGGGCCTGCGCCGAGGAGCGGCCATGAGCATCCAGGTGGAAGCCCCCGGCCTGCTCAGCACCCTCCAGGACCTGGGCCGCTTCGGCTACCAGCACCTGGGCGTCGGCTCCTGCGGGGCCATGGACCCCGTCTCCCACCGCCTGGCCAACCTGCTGGTGGGCAACCCCCAAGGCGCGGCCACCCTGGAGATGACCCTGGCCGGCCCCACCCTGCAGTTCAAGACCGACGCCCTGATCGCCCTGGGCGGCGCCGACCTGAACCCGGACATCGAGGGGGAGCCGGTGCGGCTGTGGCGCCCCACGCTGGTGCGGGGCGGCGCCCTGCTCAGCTTCGGCGGGCCGGCCCAGGGCTGCCGCTGCTACCTGGCGGTGGCCGGCGGTTTCCGGGTTCCCGAGGTGATGCGCAGCGCCAGCACCCAGCTCGCCGCCGGCTTCGGCGGCTTCCAGGGCCGGCCCCTGAAGCGGGGCGACCTGCTGGAGACCGGCCCCTGTCCGCGCCAGATCTACCCGGCCCTGCAGCAGCGCTTTGCCCGCGGGCTCCAGCCCGCCGTGGCCCTGGACTGGTTCCCGCCCTGGTACCAGGAGCTGGATTTCCTCCGCCCGGCCCGGCTGCGGGTGATTCCAGGCCCGCAGTGGCCGCTGCTGACCGAGGCCTCGCGCCGCGGCTTCCTGGAGGAGAACTTCCAGGTGGGACCCAACTCGGACCGCATGGGCCTGCGCCTGCGCGGCCCCAGGCTGGCCCTGGAACAGCCCCTGGAGATGATCTCCTCCGGGGTCGCCACCGGCACCGTCCAGCTCCCGCCGGACGGCTCGCCGATCCTGCTCATGGCCGACCGCCAGACCACGGGCGGCTATCCGCGCCTGGGCGAACTGGCCTCGGTGGACCTGGCCAGGGCCGCCCAGCTCCGTTCCACGGAGACCGTGCGGTTCGCCACCATCTCCCTCGAGGCGGCCCAGAGCCTCTTTCTCCGCCGCGAAGCCCGGTTCCACGCCCTGGAGCGGATCCTGGCCTGGCGGCAAACCTGCTGAGGAGCCGCTCAATGGCCAAGCACATCGATCTCAACTGCGACATGGGCGAAGGGTTCGGCGCCTGGAGCATGGGCCAGGACGAGGCCCTGCTGGAGCTGGTCACCAGCGCCAACATCGCCTGCGGCTACCACGCCGGCGACCCCGCCACCATGACGCGCGTCGTCCGGCTCGCCGTGGCCAAGGGGGTGGCCGTGGGCGCGCATCCCTCGCTCCCGGACCTCCAGGGGTTCGGGCGCCGGACCATGGCCATCTCCCCCGAGGAGGCCCGCGGCATGACCCTCTACCAGATGGGCGCCCTGGAAGCCTTCGCCCGGGCCGCGGGCGGCCGGCTGAGCCACGTCAAGGCCCACGGGGCCTTGTACAACATGGCCGCCAAGGACCGGCGCCTGGCCGACGCCATCGCCTCCGCCGTGCGGGATTTCGACCCCTCGCTGATCCTGGTGGGCCTGAGCGGCAGCGAGCTGATCAAGGCCGGGCGCGCCCTGGGCCTCACCTGCGCCAGCGAAGTGTTCGCCGACCGCGGCGTCGAGCCCGACGGCAGCCTCACCCCCCGCGGCCAGCCCGGCGCCATGATCGAGGACGAGGATCTGGCCGTGGCCCGGGTGCTGCGCATGGTGCGGGAAGGCAAGGTGGCCGGCCGCGACGGCGTGGACGTGGCCATCCAGGCCGACACCGTCTGCATCCACGGTGACCAGCCCAAGGCCCTGGCGTTCGCGCGCCGGCTGCGGGAGGCGCTGGAGCAGGCCGGGGTGGAGGTCCGGGCTTAGACCGGCTTCCTCAGGGTGATGGCGACCTTGATGTCGCCCCCGTCCCGGCCGCCCCATTCAGGCTTGGCGGCGGTTTCCTTCCTGGCCCGCTCCGAGGCCACCCGGATCTGGTCCAGCACATCCACCACCTTCTGCCAGGGCTGCTCCCCGTCCACCTTGAGAAACACCCGGCGCATCCCGGCCGGCTGCAGCTGCACCACCGGTGCCAGTGCGTCCGCCAGCCGGGACAAATCGATCCGGTCGCTCTGCAGCAGCAGGCCGCCCTTTTCGTCCACGGTCACCACCAGCGGCGGGTTGTGCGGGTCCGGCGGCGGGGGGCTGGTCTTCACCACCTGGGGCACCGCCACCGGCAACGCCTTGGTGAGGCCCGGCACCAGCACGATGAACACGATCAGCAGGACCAGCACGACGTCGATGAGCGGGGTGACGTTGATCTCGGATTTGGCCTTGCCCTTGATGCCGCCAGTATCCATATCAGTCGGCCCCCCGTCCCGTGCCCTTGTCCTCCCGGGTCACCGCTGACGCCTCGTCCGCGCCCCCCTCCCGGCACAGCTGGAACAGTTCGTCCACCTGCTTGAAGGGCAGATCCAGATCGGCCTTGATGAACACCCGCCGGTCGCTGAGGTAGGCCACCGAGTTCTGGATGAAGCCCACCAGCCGGCCGCGCGCCGCCGGGTCCGCCAGGTCGAAGCTCACCGGGTGGCCCTGGGCGTCCTTCCCCTCCTTGCCGTCCACCATCACCGTGCCGGGACCGGCCACCTTGCCCGCCGCGTTCCGGTGCGCCGCCAGGATCAGGGTCAGGTAGCGAGCGTCCCGCTCCTTTTCCGGAGTGAAGCTGTGCTTGGCCACCGGCAGCCGCACCGCGTTGCTCACCGCCGGCGTGATCACGATGAAGATGATCAGCAGCACCAGGACGATGTCCACCAGCGGGGTGACGTTGATATCTGCTTTCATCCCTGGCCCTCCCGGCGGATGATCTCGTCCACCATCTGGGAAGCGGCATTGCTGATCCGGGTGGCCATCTGGTCCTGCTGGGCGGTGAAGTAGTTGTAGATCCACACCGCGGGGATGGCCACCATGAGCCCCAGGGCAGTGGTGGCCAGGGCTTCGCCGATGGAGCCGGCCAGGACGTTGATATCGCCGGCGCCGCTGCTCTTCAGGTCGGCGAACACCCGGATGATGCCGATCACCGTGCCCAGCAGGCCGATGAAGGGGGCCAGGGCGCCGATGGTGGCCAGGGACAGCATGCCCTTCTTCAGCAGGTCGCCCACCTCCGCCGAGCCCCGGGCGATGGCCCGCTCCACCGGCTGGACCACGTCATGGTCCTGGCCGTGGGTCTTGAGCTGCTTCTCGTACTGGAAGATCACCAGCCCCTGCTTGAGCACCATGGCCACGTGGCTCTTGCCGTGGGCGGCCGCGGCCTGCCTGGCCGCGTCGAAATCGCCGCTGCGCAGGGCTGCCACGAACAGCTTCAGGAAGGACCGGGTGGCGGCGTTGCTCTGGGCATAAACGAAGGTCCGCTCCACCGCGATGTAGAGCTGCAGGACCAGCAGGCAGAGCAGCAGGCAGATGATGCCCTTGTTGGGGAGTGAGGCGGATTCCCAGATGGCCTTGGGCCCGAAGGCGTTCTCGGGCATTTCGGCGAGGGCGAGGCAGAACGGCGAAGTCAGCGAAATCATGGGGCCACCTGGAGGATAGGATCAAGCACAGGACTGTCCGTATTACTTGCTAATCACTGGGTGTGAGTGAGGTTGAACGGCATGGTGAGCATGAAATCGAAGGCCTGGGGCACCCCGTTCTGGGTCGGCGGAAAGAAGCGACAGGCCATGGCGTAGGCCTCCGCCGTGGCCCGGAGCAGGTAGGGCCCGGACAGGGAGCGGACGCTGATCGGGACACCATTGGCGCCCACCTGGATCTGCAACACCACGGTGCCCTGGATTTGCGCCTGCCTGGCCAGCGGCGGATAACCTGGCGGCGGTGGCTTGAACTTGAACTTGACCTGGGTGATCTCCAGATCAATGACCTTGCCCGGCGCCCCCCCGCCGGAGCCCGTTCCGCCGCCAACCCCCGTCCCCTGACCGCTCGCGGATCCCCCTCCCGCGGGATCGGCATTGGAGCCGTACATCCTGGACTGGTCCTCCTTCGGCAGTTCCCGGGGCGCCTCCTCGGGGACCGCCTCCTGCCGGGGATCCGGGGGCGGCGGCGGTTCCCTGGGCTGGACCTCCGGGGCCGGCGCGGGCGCCGGAGCCGGAGCCGGCGCCGGGGCCTTGGGGGCCGGAGCGGGATGAGGCGCCGGGGCGGCCGGGGCACGCACACCCGCCGGCGCCCCTTCCTGGAGCACCACCGCCACCGATTGGAGCACCTTGGCCCCGGTTTCGGTCTCCCGGGCCAGCATCCACACCGACACCCCCATCGCCCCGCAGACCGCCAGGGTCACCGGGACCGTCAGCCACGCACTGGTGCCGCGCACCGCCCGGTTGCCTTCGGCCAGGGTGCACCGGTAGACCATATCCTCAAGGGAATCCCCGGCCTGGTCGGCGGCTGGCGGGTTGGCCTTGGGGGCTCGGTTCATTCGGATCCAATAGATACCAAAGGTTGGAAGGTCCAGGACCGTCCGTTTGGCTAAGATGACAACTCGCTGGACGCCCGTCAAGTAATAGAAACGATTTTCATTGACAACCTTTCCAGATAGAATAGATTTCCATGTAGGCAGAATTCATGGAAGGGCTGTCGTGAACATAAGTTACTCGAAATATATCCTTTGTGCTCTGTCAGCCGGCTCGCTGGTGGCGGCCCCTCCCGCCACCCCCAGCGGCTCCGTTTCGGGACAGGTCGTGGATGACCATGGCAAAGCCCTATCCAGGGCCGTACTGGTCCTGGCGGGCAAGGTCGCCGGCCATCGTCAGTCGGTGAAAGCCAATGCCCGGGGCCACTTCACCTTCATCAGCCTGCCCGCCGGCGACTACCGCCTCACGGTCGGGGCGCCCGGCTTCATCACCACCCACCGGGACCTGGTGGTGCGTTCCGACCTGCCCCTGCAGCTGGACGTCGCCCTGGAGACCGCCTCGGCCACGGTGGTGGTGGAAGAGGGGGTGAAAGCCCCGACCCAGCCGGGCGCCCTGCGCGACGATGTCGTCAAGACCGAATCCGTCAACACCGCGGAAATGGCGAAGACTGGCGCGACCAGCCTGACCGACGCGTTGACCCACCGGCCGGGCATCGACATCCAGGTGGAGTGCTCGGTGTGCAACGTCAGGAGCATCACCTTGGACAACCTGCCCGGACGCTACACGACGCTGACCCTGGACGGCGTGCCGATCTTCTCTCCGGTCTCCAATGCCTATGGACTGGACATGCTGGGAGTGAACGGCCTGGAGCGGATCGACATTTCCCGGGGAGCCGGCAGCAGCCTGACCACCCCCGAGTCGCTCGGGGGCACCGTCAACCTCATGTCCAAGGTGCCCGTCAAGGATGCCGCGGAGGCCGACGTCAGCGGGGGAAGCTTCGGCTTTCAGCGAGAGGCGCTCTATGGCGCGAAAGTCTTCGATTGGGGCGCCGTGTCCATCAACGGCACCCATCAGGCCCATGAAAGCGTGGACGGCGTGGGCTACGGCATGTCGCAGTTCACCGGCTACAAGCGCTACCTGGGGGGCCTTGGCCTGTTCCTGAACGACCTGGGCGGATTCCAGGTGAAATTCCGCTATGACCACATCGAAGAAAAGCGCATGGGCGGCCCGCTGGGCGACGACTATTCCGGAGTGGAGGCGAGCACCACCGGGAACCCCTTCAACTTCAGCGCCGGGCCCCACGGCTCCCCCAATCCCAACGGCTGGATCAATCCGTCCGGCGGGCCGAACGGCGGGTATTTGCCCTACGATGGTGGCGCCTTCGGGCTGGCCGAGATCATCTTCACCACCCGCGATCAATTCGTCGCCACCGCGAACCGCGATTTCGGCGACACCCGATTGCACCTTGGTCTTGGCTATGCGCAGCACCACCAGAGTTCATGGTACGGTGACGATTCCGATTACTGGGACCATCAGCGGCAGGTCTACCTGGATGCCAACCTGCAAAGGATTCTGGGCGGAACCCTCGTCACGGTCGGGTTCAACTACAAGTATGAGGACCTGCACAGCGATTCCATCATTGAAGACCCATCCAGCCCCTACTATCAACAACTTCGGCACGATGTGGACGCCTACCAGTACCAGACCCCGGGAGTCTATGCGCAGGCGTACCGAGTCTTCTTCCAGGAGCGGCTCGAGGTCAACGCCAGCCTGCGCGAGGACGACAACAACGTCTTCGGCAGCATCACCACGCCGCGCTTGAATGTCCTGTGGCATCATTCCTCAACCCTCGCCAGCCGGATCGCGATGGGAACCGGCTATCGTCTGCCCACGTCGTTCTTCGAGCAGGACCACGGAATCCTCACCGACACCTCCGTGGACCGCTCCCAGGCCAAGCCCGAGCGCTCGATCAATTTTTCCTACGCCCTGACCTACACCGACGACCGCACCACGGTCACGGGATCGTTGAACCACACGCGCATCACCGACATGGCGATGTTCGTGGACAGCAACACCAGTTACAACCCCACCGAAAATTTCGTGCTGCTACCCGCACAGCACCCCTTCACCGTCGACAATGCCGACGTGGTCGGCACCTGGAAGGCGACGCCCAGCGACTCGATCACCCTCGGGCTTGAAGGCTACAGCTATGCATTCAATTCCGAGGATGCCTATTACGCGAGCCTGTTTTCCCGTCCCGACTACCGCGTGTCGATCGGCTACGACCACGAGGCCGGGCCATGGGACTTCAATTTCCGCAGCACCTTCACCGGCCCGCAGAATCTGGCCAAGTGGTACGACTATCAGGACAATCCTCGATTCAACCTGGACGGCACGGCAAAAGCCAACTGGAGCCGCACCTTCTGGGTCGCCGACCTGCATACCTCCTATCAGTTCACCAAGTCGGGTTCGGCCTATTTGGGCGTCGACAATATATTCGATTACCAGCAGGCGAAGCATGACAGTTTCTTGTTCACGGACCAGAATGGCGATATCAATGTCACCCATATCTGGGGACCCAACATCGGACGTACCTTCGTCGCCGGTGTGAAGCTGACTTATTGAACGGGGAGTTGGCTAGGCAGCCCTCAGGTCAAGCCGTTCCCCTGCTCCCGTTCAATGAAATTCGCATAGTCCATGTCCACCTCCCGGATGTGCCGGAGGAACAGGGCGATGAAGGCTTCGGACAGGTCGGTGAGAGGCGGCGAATCGGGAGAGGCAAACTGTCCCACCACCTGCCGGCAGCGTTCCACCATCAGCTCATGCTCGGCCTTATGGGGCAGGAGCAGCGGGTAATGCGTCTTCTCCATGAGAGCTTCCTCATCCCTGAAGTGTTCCAGGAGGTGATCCTCCAGCTGCTGGAGCCGGGCGCCCAGGGTCGCCAGCGGGAACGGCCCCCGCAGGCTTTCGTCGAGCCGCAGGAGCGCCTGGAAGATCCGCAGGTGCTGGTTGTCCATGTCCGGATTCCCAGTGCTGCACAGATCCTCGCGGGACTTTCCGGGAAGGGCGCTGTCAGCCTGATCACAGATCATCAAGGGCCACCGAAAAACCTAATATAATTTAATATTTATAATTTTGCCATGGGTCAAACAAAATAATTATGCCCCCGGTCGTCAAGCGTAGGATGGTGCCGATGACCACACGCCCTTCACTGTTGCTAGCCGCCTTCCCGCCCGAGCTGGCGGGGATGGACATCCATCCGCCCCCCGGGTGGCGGGTGGGCTGCACCGGCGTGGGCGCCCTCACCGCCGCCGTCACCACCGCCAGGCTGCTCACCGCCCTGACCCCCAGGCGGGTGCTGTTCGTGGGCACCTGCGGCGCCTATGACCAGCGTCTGGCCGCGGGCGACCTGTTCCGGGCCTCCGATGCCCTGTCCATCTCCATGGACGTGCTGGAGGGACGCGCCTACCGGCCGGAAACCGAGGTCCACCGCTGGCCGGCCACCCTCGCCGCGGTGCTGCCGATCCCCTTCCCCGCCCTGTCCGTGGCCGTGCCCCCGGGCATCACCCGGACCCTGGAAGGGGCCGAGCGCCTGTCCGCCTTCGCCGCCGCCGAGCACCTGGAACTGACCGGGGTGTTCGCGGCCTGCCACGAGGCCGGCATCCCCTGCGGCGCGGCCCTGGCCGTGGCCAACCAGGTGGGGCCCGAAGCCCACGAGCAGTGGCGCGCCAACCACGAGCGGGTGAGCCGGGCGCTGATGGAGGCGCTGATGCGCCACGGGGTCTTCGAAGCGCCCTGAGAAGAGGAGCCGCCGGCCGTCCCCGGTCTCCACCAGCCACCCGTCCCCGGAGGCGGTCACCCGCATGCCCCGGCAGGTGCCGGTCACGAACACCCGCGCGCCCTCCGAGCGGAGCGCGGCCATGGCCTCGGGGTGGGGGTGGTCGAAGGCGTTGCGCCGTCCCGCCGACACCAGCGCCAGATCCGGACGCAGCGCCCCGACCCAGGCCGGATCGGAAGCGCTGCGGCTGCCGTGGTGGCCCGCCTTCAGCAGGCGGAACCGCGGACCCTCCCCGGGATCGCCCAGGGCCAGCAGATCCCGCTCCTGGATGGCCAGCGCGTCGCCCATGAGCCAGATTTCCCGGTCCCGCCAGCGCACCCGCAGCACGGCGGAAATCATGTTGTAGTCCCGGACCGCCAGGGGCCTGGGCGGCCAGCGCACCGAGAACGCGGCCTCGCCCCGGTTCCAGGCCTGCCCGCGCAGCAGTCTCCGGGCCCCGGCCGCGGCCCCGGGCGGGCCGTACCCGGCCCAGGGCGCCGACGGCCCGGCCACGGCCGGCAGGGCTGTGGAAGCGGCCGGCCACAGCCGGGCCAGGGTGGCCCAGCCGCCGGCATGGTCCAGGTGGGGATGGGTCAGCACCAGGTGGACCGGCTCCCGCACCCCGCGCCGGCTCAGCACCCGGGCGATGCGGCGCGCCGCCGCCGGGTCCGGGCCGGTGTCCACCAGGGTGGCGTCCCCGCCGGGGACCCGGAGCAGGAACGCGTCCCCCTGGCCGATGTCCACCGCCTCCAGGCTGAGGGCGGGCGGGGCCCGACCCACCCCGCCGGCGGCCAGGAGGCCCAGGGAGGCGGCAACCAGGGCCGCGCACAGCCAGCGGGTCCGGCCGAACCGGGCATGGGTCTGGGCCAGGAGGATCCAGCCCAGCAGCAGCGCGATCCAAGGCCAAAGGTGGCCGGTGGCCAGGGGCGCGATCCGGGCGAAGGCCGGCACCAGGTGCTCCCCAGTCCAGCCCAGCAGGCCGCCCAGGGCCGGGACCACGCCGGGGACCGGCAGGAACACCAGGGCGATGCAGACCGGCGCCAGGAAGGCCACCAGGGGCAGCAGGACCAGATTGGCCGGCACCCCCCAGAGCGGCGCGCCGCCGTGCAGCAGGGCCAGCAGCGGCAGGGTGGTGAGCCATGGCGCCAGGGCCCGGGCGAACCCCGGCGCGGCCCGCCCCAGCAGCGGCGCGCACAGGCCGGCCAGGGGCTCGCAGGCCCACACCAGCCCCACCAGCGCCATCCAGGCCAGGAGGAAACCGGGCTCGCAGCCCGCCGCGGGGTGGGCCATCAGCCAGGCCAGGAGCGCCCCGTGCAGCGTCAGCGCCGGCGGCAGCTTCCACCCGGTGGCCCGGCCCGCGATCCAGGCGATGCCCATGAGCAGCCCGCGCCACACCGGCGCGGTGAAGCCCACCAGCAGGCAGTATGCCAGCCCTCCCCCGATGCCGGCCAGGCTTCCGCCCAGGTGGAACAGCCGGCGCCAGGCGGCGGCGAGGGCGCATGCAACCAGGGTTACCTGCAGGCCGGAGACCACCAGGGTATGGATGGTCCCGCTTTCCGCGAAGGGGCTGAAGCTCTCCTCCCGGGCCGGCGGGATGCCCAGGGTGAGGGCGCCCCACAGATCCCGCGCGGCGCCCGGCGGCAGCGGCAGGGCCTCGAACCGGCGCCGGGCGAAGGTGGCCAGCCGCAGCCTGGCCCAGGGCCTGGCCGGCCCGAGGGGCTCCATGAGGAGCGCCGAGCGGAGCCGGATCCGCCGGGGCGCGCCGTCGCCCAGGGCCCGCCACCGGGGCCGTTCCGGCAGGAAGGCCGGCTGCGCCTCCACCGGCAGCAGTTCGCCCTGGAAGCGCACCGGGGTGCCGGGCTCGGGCGGCGCCGCCCCGCCCGCCGGAAGGCTCAGGGGCAGCACCGCCCCGCGCAGCGGCGCGGGCGTCTCCACCCGGATGGCGCCCCGGCGGGCGCCGCCCGCCATCGTCCAGGGCGCCGCCAGGACCCCCTCGATGCGCTGGAAACCCGAGGGCAGCCCCGCTTCCCAGCGGGACTGCCGGCCCAGGGCCCCGAAAGCGCCCCAGGCCAGGGCCAGCGCCATGGGCAGCCAGACCCAGCGCCGCCGCAGCGCCAGGGGCGCGCTGGCCGCCACCCCCAGCCAGCCCCCCGCCAGCAGGGCCCCCGGCACGCGGCCGTCCCAGGTCTCGGGCACGGCCCAGGGCACCGCGCAGGCGGCGGCCAGGGCCCAGGCCAGGGGCCAGAACGCGCAACCGCTGAGACGCTGCCAAAGGGCTTCCCGGGAAAACATGCCCACGATGATCGGCAACCGCCGGGCCCGCGTCAACCGCCCTGCAAATTGGGCGAATCTCAGCCACAATGGTGCCATGAGACATTCCAGACTACGCGTTCTCGGCCTGGCGGCCCTCCTGGCGCCCGCCCTCGCCGCCTTCAGCCCCCGCTTCCACGAAGCCCAGACCATGCTGGCGGTGCGGCTGGCGCCCAGACGCATGGCCGCCTTCCTCGGCGCCTACCCCGGGGAGCTGGCCCAGGGGGCCCGGGGCCAGGGCAACGACCAGGTCCCCACCGTGGAGGACGTGGAGGACCAGTTCCAGCGCATCGTGACCCTCTCCGAGCAGAACCCCAGGCCCGAACGGCTGGCCCGGGAACTGGGCACCCTCGCCCACCAGGTCCAGCTCCTCATGGATCCTTCCGCCGTGCGCGGCGCCACCCCCCTGCGGGACAGCTTCGAGGCCTATGGCGACGACAACCTGGCCAGGCTGATCCTCAGCCGGGAGCCGTTCTGGGCGGTGACCGGCTCCCTGGATCCGCGCCAGCCGCTGCTGCACTGGGCGAAGGTCAAGTTCGACCGGCACCAGAGCCTGCTGGAATGCTTCGACGAAAAGACCTCGCGCCGGGTGGGACCATGGGATGAGCTGTCGGTGCCCTTCGCGCTTCTCCAGTTGACCTACTCCAACGGCGTCAACGCCACGGCCAACCTGTGGATCCAGCTCTGGCGCCAGACGGGCGACCGCTGGCCGCTCCAGGAATAGGGGTAGGCCTTTCCGGCGTTCAGCGCTATGGTGAATCCACCACTATCATTGGGGAGAACAGCATGGCTTCTTACGACCGCCTGGGCTCTTTCCTCCTCGCCGATGCCCTGGCGACCGTCCCCAGCGGTAGGATCTACCGGGCCATCTCCGTCACCGGCGCCACCTTCGAGCGCCACCATTTCCTGTGCACGTTCTCGGACGAGCTTCTGGAGGCGGGACTGGCCGCCCACGGGTCCGAGATCCAGCAGGCCGTGGACAGGCTCGGCACCCTCCGCGGGTTCGGCGGCAACTACCGATTCGAGGCCGGCAAGCCGGTGCTCCTGGTCTGCGACTACGTCCCCGGCCGCTGCCTGGCCCAGGTGCTGGAAAAGACCCGGGATGAACAGGTCCCCCTCGGCGTGGACCACGCCCTCACCGTGCTGCAAAGCCTCGCCCAATGCGTCATCCTGATGCACGACAAGGGCCTGCGCCACGGGAGCCTCTCGCCGAACAGCGTCTGGATCAGCTTCGAGGGCGCCGTGCAGATCCTCGACGCCCCGCTGGGCGCCGTCATCCAGGCCCTGCTGCCCAAGGCCCCGGCCCTGAAAGCCGCCCTGGAGCCCTACCGCCGCACCAAGGACGCCAATGCCTTCCAGCAGGACCTGTTCTCCGTGGGCGCCATCTTCTACGAACTCCTCACCCTGGAGAAACTCCCGGCGGGGGCCGCCATCCCCGAAGCCCTCGACCGCGCCACCCTCAAGGCGGCCCAGGAGGAAGGCCCCATCCCGGAGGAGATCCTGAACCTCCTGAAGCGCCTGCTCATGGTGGGCCAGCCGTTCGCCGGCGCCCCGGAGTTCAACGCCACCCTGGAACGGGTGCTCTACGACGGGGAGTACAGCCCCACCACCTTCAACATGGCCTTCCTGATGCACACCCTGTTCCGGGAAGAGAACGAGGCGGAAGCCCAGGCCATGAAGCTCGACCAGGCAGCCAACTTCGCCCAGTACCTGCCCCCGCCCGGCGCCCAGGGGGGCGCGCCGAAGGCCAGGAGCAGCCGGGCCCTCTACTACCTCCTCGCCGTGGGGGCGCTGGTGGTCATCGCCCTGTTCGGGGGCCTCTACTACCAGAGCAGCCTGAGCAACCGGGAGCGCGCCAACGAACTCAAGAGCGTGCAGGCCAAGCTCGCCGCGTTCCAGCGGGACAAGGAGGCGGCGGAAGAGAAGCTCGCCGACATCACCAAGCAGGAAGAAGCCCAGAAGGCCCTGGAGGACATGTTCGGCAAGCAGGCGGAAGAAGCCACCACCCAGGAAGCCAAGGCGAACGCCCAGAAGGAGCTGGAGACCATCCGGCAAAAGACCAAGGAGCTGGCCAGGCAGCGCGCCGAGGCCGTCAAGGAAAGGCAGAGGCTGGCCCAGCAGGCCCAGACCATGAACGTTCCCGCCGCCCCGGTCCAGCCGCCCCCGGCGGCCGCGCCGGCTTCTGCACTCGCGCCGCCGCCGGGCCCCGGCCAGGACTCGCAGCCCACCGTGACCCACCAGGGCAGCCCGCTGATCCCCCGGGTCGCCAGGGAGTCCCTGCCCCCGGCCCTGCAGGATTCCGAGATCAAGGTCGCGCTCAAGGTGTTCGTGAACGCCGCCGGCCGGCCCCTGAAGGTGGTCATCCTGAAGGGCGGCACGCCTGAGTTCAACGAGGCGGCCCAGAACGCGGCGCTCGCCTCCACCTACGCCCCCGGCACCAGGAACGGCAAGCCCGCCTCCGGCTGGCTCAACATGGAATTCAATTTCGGCAAGCCGCGGTAGCGGCTATCCCAGTACCAGCGGCTCGTCCTCGTCATCGTCCACCACCCGGATGTTGCCCTCCGCCCCCAGCAGCACAGCGTCTTCGAACATGTTGTGCAGTTTGGGCTGGAATTTTTCGGCCTGGAGCAGGCGCGGATCCTCCGCCAGGTCCACCGCGGTGCGGGCCAGACCCTGCACGTCGAGACTGGGTCCCAGAATGGCGGCGAGGAGTTTGCGCGGGTTGACCGCCTCGCCGGGGGCGATGCGGGTCCGGAACAGGAAGTCGGCGCCCTCCCAGCGGCAGGCTTCCATGAGCGGACGGATATCCACCCGCTTGGCCCCTTTCTGGCCGTCGATCTTGCCGGTCTTCTCGATCTCGAACTGATCGCAGCGGATGAAGGCCTCCAGCCCCTCCCGGGCGGCTTCCAGCTCCTCCTGGGGGCAGGTCCAGCGCCAGTGGGCGGCCCGGCACAGCTCCGCCACCGGGGAGGCGTAGTTGGGCACCTGCAGGCACTGGAGCACGGCCAGTCCCCGCGGCGCGTGGGCGTTGACCAGCGCCGGCAGCTCCGGCAGCGGGACCGGCGGCGCTTCCAGCAGGACCACGTCCGCCCACTCGGAGCAGCCCTCCACCAGGGCCGGGAGCGGGTGCCCCAGGTGGACCGCCGGCCTGGGCGACTTCTCCAGCCCCATGGCCACCGGCAGATCCGCCGCCATCAGCGTTCCGGCCAGCAGGGAGAGGAGGCCCGCGGAAGACTGGGCGCAGGCGGGCTCCCGCACCGCGAACCGCAGCCGCAGGGTCACGCGGTCGGGGTCGGTCTGCCAGCGGCTCATGCGCCGCCTCCGGGACCGCTCCAGGACGGCCTTCATCCGCGCCTGGGCCGCGCCCCACAGGGCCGGATCCACGCAGGCCTGGCGCAGGATCAGCCAGGCGTGTTCCAGACGCCGCTCGCTTTCGAGGCCGGCGAGCATGGCTTCAAGCACCTCCGGTTCCGGTGGACCGGCCTTGAGCGCCGCGGCAAAGACCTGGAGCGATCGGGGGCCTTGGACGGGCGCGGGGACTGAGTATGCCATAGCCTCCCAGTGTACCCCAGGGGAGAGCGTGCGATCGGACCGGGCCATTCCGGGCCCGGGAAGTTTTCCGCGAAGGCTGCTGATTTCGCTGTGGGGAAATCGGAAGTTCCTATGAGAATCGGGTCATCGGAGCACTGCTGAATTCCCAGTGCAGGACGCATCGAGCCAATTGAAATCAGGTTTTTACCAGTGCTGCCGCGCTTCTCCACAGATGGGGCCCGGCTCCGATTCCACGCTTTTTCCCCTGCTAGATACAAATAATTCAATCGCTTGCCGGACCAGCGCACCATCGGCCAACGAGCCGAACAACCCGCACGGACAAGCAGCCGTTAAGTCGCCAGCGATCTAACGGCTACTTGTGCCCAGCCGGAACGCTTGATCCAAACATGATCCAACGATGCTAGCAGCCGTTATGGAGCTTGCTCCATTACGGCTGCTTGTGCCCAGCCGAACGCTTCATCCAAACGTTATCCAACGGTGCTAGGTGCTGGTCTTGAGCGTGAGGTAGCGCTTGGCCTCCCGCCGCAGGATTTCCGCGACGCCCTTGTCCCGCACCAGGATTTTCAGATCCATGTCGATGAGCCGTTTGAAGAAGTTCAGAGAGATCGCCAGCGGGGTCTTCGGATTCATCACGATGTTGCGCACAATCGAGTACTTCTTCATCCATTCCCGGTTGGAAGTGATGATCCGGATCACCTCGTCGTTGACGCTGCGCATCTGGGCGATGAAGGCGATCTCCCCTTCGGTGATCCGCCCGTTGCGCACCACGTTCACCTGGATGAGCCGGTTGGCTTCCCGGATGAGCAGGGTGCGCTCCTCCTTGCCGCCCTTGATCGCCAGCATGATCTTCTGATTGGTGCGCAGCTTCATGACGCGCTGGGCCAGGCGGAGCGGAATGTCCTCGCCGGTCTCCGCCGCCACCCTGCTCAGACTGGCAGTGTGGTCCACGGTGGACTCTTCCAGAGGCGAATCCTTGGGCAGCGGCAGCTCCGACCAGGCACGGTCGAGCCGGCCGGCCTCCACCTCGTCGATGATCTCCAGGCGCTCCTGGACCACCTCCGCGGAGACCAGACGCAGCACGTCGCGGCGGAATTCGTTGACCCGCCGCTTGATCTGGTAGTCCGCCTCCGGATGGGTCTCGAGGAGATCCAGGATGACCGGCCGCTCCAGCCAGAGTACCTGGTTGTTCAGGGCGATTTCCAGGACCGACCCCGGCAGGAACGGCACCGCCCGCTCGATCCACTCTGAGGTGATGTTCTCGTGCAGCAGCGCCGTCTCCAGCAGGCCCGGCTCCTTGCGGTGGAGGAGAATGAGGCCCAGGGGCGCCTCGGGCTGCACCGGCCCCACGATGGCGTTGGCCAGGAACTTCTCCGGCATGCCCAGCAGGGTTTCCAGGGCCTTGGGAGCCAGGGGCAACCCCTTGAACACCGCGTGCGCCAGGGCCTGGAGCAGGTCCAGCGGCGGCACCGGCAGATTGCCCGCCATCAGGGTTTCGGCCAGGGTTTCCGGCAGCTGGCCTTCGATGAATTTGTCGACGATCGGGTGCACGGCTACTCCCTTTCAAGATCATTCGGGTCGGTTTCCGGGGCCGTTGGGGGATTCTGGGGCGAGGCTTCGGCGGGCTGGATCCATTCGCCCAGGGGCCCGAACCCGCCCTGCCAGGGCTCGCCCACGGTGCGCCCGAGGCGGATGTGGCGCCCCCCCACCTCCAGGGCCACCACGCCGGCGTTGTCCAGGGAGATGGTGAACGGGCCCTTCACCCGCAGGCGCCAGGGGTCGGAGACCCGCAGGGTGCGCCTTTGCGCGGTTCCGGCCGCGCCCTGCAGGTCCTGCGGTCCCTGGGGCAGGCCCTGCACCACGGCCTCGCAGACGTCCATGGCGCGCATGGAGATGAGCACCCCTTCCTCGGTGACCGGGACCTCGGGCAGCACCTCACCCACCACCGGGTACTGCCCCGCCGGATCCTTGGGCACCCAGAGCGCGGGGGCCGCCTCCACCTCCTTGACCGCGGCCGTCCTGGGCGCCCGCTTGAGGCTGGGGCCGGGCACCACCAGCCAGAGCAGCAGCGCCAGCGAGCCCACCGTGATCGCGCTCACCAGCACCCGTTCCAGCGACTCCCGGCGCGGATCGCGCGGCTCCTGTTCCAGGGCTCCGGGCAACTGGTTCCACTGTTCCGGGAACGAGGCCAAGTCCACCCCCAGCCTATCGGCGATCTGCCGGGTGTGGGGCCGCTCGCGTCCGGGCGGGAGCCGTTCCCACGCCTCCGCTTCCACCGCCTCGATGATCGGCACGCTGAGATTGAGTTCATGGGCCAGGACGAAGAGCGACAGGCCCTGGGCGATGCGGTTCTGCCGCAGCACTTCGCCGATGCCGGCGGGCCCGCCGGCGCCAGGGCTCACGTCTTGGTTGAACTCCATGTCTTCCAGCATATCTCCTAAGGCTTCCAGCCCACCGGAACTTCGCTGAGCAGGCGGGCGAGTTGTTCGCGGCGGTCATCGCGGTTGAGCCGGCGGTCGTCCATGGTGCCGCGGTGGGCCATGACGTCGCCCAGGGTCGTCTGCAGATCGTCGGGGGTGACGAAGTCGCGGGCAGAGAGCCAGGCCTCGGCCTTGGCCAGGGCCAGCCAGTGTCCCGCGGCCCGGGTGGAGCAGAACCCTTTGTCTTTGCGGATCCGCGCCACCACCCGCTCCACATAGTCCATGGCCGGGTCCGCCAGCAGCACCGCGTGGACCAGGCCCCGGGCCAGGCGCCACCCGATCAGGTCCATGGCCGGCCCCAGGGTGTCCAGCCGTTCCGCCCCGGCCTCGCCCCGGAACACCAGCCGTTCCGCGTCGGCATCGGGGTAGCCCAGGTGCAGGACGCAGGCGAACCGGTCGATCTGGCTCTCCGGCAGCGGGAAGGTGCCGGAATGGTCCATGGGGTTCTGGGTGGCGATGACGAAGAACGGGTCCGGCAGCGGGTAGGTGGCGCGGTCCAGGCTCACCTGGCCCTCCACCATCACCTCCATCAGAGAACTCTGGGTCTTGGGGCCGATCCGGTTCAGCTCGTCCAGCAGCACCACGTTGGCGAACACGGGCCCATGCTGGAAGCGGAAGGTCTGGGAGGCGGCATCCCACAGGTGGACGCCCAGCAGGTCCGAAGGCAGGAGATCGTTGGTGCCCTGCACCCGCTGGTAGGATCCCCCCATCAGCCGGCTCAGCCCTTTGGCCAGCGTGGTCTTGCCCACACCCGGCAGGTCCTCGATGAGCAGGTGCCCCCCGGCCAGCATCACCGCCACCGACCGGCGCACCGCCTGGTCCTTGCCCACCACCACCCGGCACAGGGCCTTCAGCCCGGCGTGGACGCATTCCCGCACCGCCTGGACGGCGGCGGCGGAAGGGGACTCGGCGGACATCGCGCTCATTCTTCCTCCATGGAAATGTGGTGCTCGCGCAGGATCCCGGCCAGCCGCCGGGGCGCCAGGCCCAGGCTGGCGGCCACCTGGGCGGGGTCGTGGCGGCGGCCCTCCATGGCCTTGCGCAGCAGCGCCTCGGCCGCGTCCTGCTCCACCGAGGCCAGCATGGCCGCCAGGGTGCCGGGCGCCGGCCAGGGCAGCACCAGCGCTCCGCCGGAGTCCGGGCCGAAGGCGGGGAGGGGTGCCAGCACGGGTCCGGTGGTAGCCCGCCAGGCATGGGCCACCGCCCAGGCCAATTGGCTCAGGTTCCCCGGCCAGGCGCCCTGCAGCAGCTCTTTTTCCACCCCGCGCGCGAGCCCCGGCAGGGGCCGCCCGTCCTGGCGCGCCCGGGCCTCCAGGAAGGACCGGAACATCGGCAGGATGTCCTCCCGGCGCTCCCGCAGCGGCGGCAGGGTGAACACGATCACGCCCAGGCGCAGGCGCAGGAGCTCAGGCAGGGCTTTCAATTCCCGGCACGAGCCCAGCCAGTGGATGCCCCGCCCCAGGTCGCTGTCCATGGCCCGCGCCAACGGCCCCCACCCGGATTCGGCCAGTTCCTCCAGCTCCGACAGGTAGATGCTGCCTCCCTGGAGCAGCGCCAGCCGGCGCTGGTCCGGCCCCTCCGGCGGCAGGGCCGGCGCCGACAGGCACAGGTAGGGGGCCTGGGGATGGCGCAGGGCGTGGAGGCGGCGGGCGGCCCGGCCCTTGCCGGTGCCCGGCTCGCCCTGGAACAGCGCGGCGAAGCCGGTGTCCGCCGCCCTGGAGAGGGCCTGGTCCAGCTCCCGCATGGCCGGGGAATGGATGATCCAGGGTTCCCGCGGATCCGGCGGCGGCGCCTCGGCCAGGGCCCGGACGCGTTCCAGCACCTCCTCGAACTGGTCCAGATCGAAGGGCTTGGGCAGGAAATCGTCGGCCCCCCAGCGCATGGCCTCCACGATGTCCTTGGGCTCGCCGAACGCCGACATGAGCACCGCGCGCAGGGCCGGGTGCCGTCGCTTGGCCGCCTTCAGCAGCTCCAGCCCCGACATTCCCGGCAGCCGGAGGTCCGTGACCAGGATCTCGAAGGGGGCCTCGGCCAGGGCTTCCAGGGCCGCCGCCGGATCGCCCACGGCTGTGACCTCCCAGGCGGACTCCAGCGCCTGCACCAGCAGGCGCCGGAAGCTGTCCTTGTCCTCCACCAGCAGCAGGCGCATGGGCCATTATCCTCCGCATTCCCGGATGAACGCCGCCGATTGCGCCCCGGCCTGCCCCTCGAACAGCACCCCGCCCGGAACCAGGCGGCGCCCCCCCTCCCTGGCCCAGGCGGCAAATGCCGTGTCCTCCTTGTAGATCCATTCCACGCCCCAGCGCGCCGATCCTTCCGCGGCCGCCAGGGCATCCGGAAACGGCAGCGGGTCGCCCGGGTCCATGCCCAGCCGGGTGGCCTGGACCACCCCCACCGGCGCGAACCCGCGCACCGCGTCGGCCTCCACCGGGCAATTCCGGGATACCCGCAGGCAGGGCCAGCCGCGGCGCAGCACCATCCGCCGGGTGGTCTCGGCCACCCCGCCGTCCCCCAGCACCAGCACCGGACCCGGCTCTAGGCCGTCCAGGGCCGCGTCCAGGGCGATGGCGTCGGTATTGGCGCCCTGCCAGGGTTCCCCTGCCCGCCGGCGCCACAGCGTGTTCAGCGGCCCCTCCAGCCCCAGCAGGGGCGGGAGCGAATCCTTCAGCGGGGAGGTGAGGCTCGCCCCCAGCAGTTCCAGGGCCTCCAGAGCGGCCAGGGCCTCCCCGGGGTCCCCGCACTCCAGGGGCAGGTAGAGCAGATCCTTGAAGGCCATCTGGAAGCGCGGATTATGGTAGCCCGGCCCCAGGGAATGGAGCACCGGCTGCCCCAGCACGCCGCACAGCCCGCAGCCCGCGTGCAGGCGGTGGCAGCGCCAGGCCAGCATCCGGCCCAGGGTGAGCTGGCCGGGGGCTGCCGCCGGCCCGTCATCCGGCTGGGCATAAGTGAAGGAGCCGCCCCAGGCGGCCTGCAGGCAGCGCCCGGGGATGCCCTTGGGGCCCATGAGGAAGGCCGAAAGCGTGACGTTCCGGTCCCGGGCCCATCCCAGGGGCGCCCGCAGCCGCGCATTGTCGGCCAGGCTGGCGGCGTGGCCCACCCACTTGAAGGCGTCGCCCCGGGGCAGGCGCTCCAGCCGCCGCTCCAGGTCGAACACCCCCGGCCCCACGTGGACCGAGCGGAGCAGACGCACGTGGGACAGGCAATCGGCCAGGGCCGGCGGCACCTCCAGGTCCCACTCCAGGTCCACCCAGGCCGGGCGGCCCTGGGCTCCAGCCAGCAGCCGCTCCAGGCGCCCGGCCTCATCCCCCAGCCAGGCCCCGCCCTCGTCGGCCCGGCGGCAGGTCACCAGACAGCGCCGGTTCAAGGCCCGGATCATCGTTTCCGGAACCTCCTCGGGGAACAGGTCCAGGCGCAGCTCGGCCATGGCTTCCGGCGGCAGCGCGCGGGCGCAGGCCAAGGCCTCGGCCCAGGTCGGATGGGTGAGGGGGACGAAGTAGAAAGGAGGGGCCGCCATCAGGGGCGCTCCGAGCGCTTCGCCGCCTGCCAGGCGCCCTCCATGCCCTCCAGGTCCTGGCGCTCCCAGCCGCCGTTGCCGGCAGCGAAGTCCTCCACATGGCGGAAGCGGGACTGGAACCGGACCATCTGCCGGCGCAGGGCCCGGTCCGGATCGATCCCCTTGTAGCGGGCCCACTGGATGAGGCTGAACAGCACGTCGCCGAACTCGGATTCCACCCGGTCCAGGTCCGATTCCGCCTGGAGTTCCTCCACCTCCTCCTTCACCTTGTCCAGCACCCCGTCCATGTCCGGCCATTCAAAGCCCACCTTGGCGCAGCGCCGGCCGATCTCCAGGGCGGTATCCAGGGGCGACAGGCTGGCCGGAATCCCCTCCAGCAGCCGCGGCTCCTGGACGTCGCCCCGCCCGGCCTTCTCATCCTGCTTGATGGCCGCCCAGTTCACCAGCACCGCCTCGGCGCCATCCACCTCCACCTCTCCGAACACATGGGGATGGCGGCGCACCAGCTTCTCCACCACCATGGCCTCCACCTCGTGCAGGTCCCAGGCCCCCCGGTCCTGGGCAAGCTGGGCGTGGAAAGCCACCTGCAGCCACAGGTCGCCCAGTTCCTCGCACAGGTGGCGCTCGGTTTCCGCGTCCCCGGGCACATGCTCGGCCAGGGCGTCCAGCACCTCCGCCGCCTCCTCCCGCAGGTAGCGGGCCAGGGACTGGTGGGACTGCTTCAGGTCCCAGGGGCATCCGCTCCCGGGAGTCAGGAGGGCGGACATGACAGCGCGGAGGGTCGAGGGGTTCATCCACCCAGTCTAGCAACCGTTGCGGAGCTCGCTCCGCTAAGGTTGCTTGTGCCCGGAATGGCCGTTGCATTCCGAACGGATCCAACGGTGCTAGCAACCTTGCGGAGCTCGCTCCGCTAAGGTT
>PLUC01000126.1 GCA_003165415.1 Holophagaceae bacterium | reverse complement strand
CTAGAGGCCGGATCGTTACAGCCATTTCACGGATTGTACGCACGGGGACGGTATACCTGTTCTGCGATGGTTCCCCCCGTTTCCGACCTCAACTCAGGACTCCGCGGTGTGCTCGAGGCCAAGCCGAGCGCAGGGGATGAAGGCATGGAGCTGTTCCACCACCGGACCCTGTTCATCTCGGACGTGCACCTGGGCACCCGCGGCAGCCGGGCGGAACTGCTGGTGGACTTCCTGCGCTACCACACGGCCGACACCATCTTCCTGGTGGGCGACATCGTGGACGGCTGGAGGCTCCGGCGCGCCTGGTCCTGGCCGCAGAGCCACAACGACCTGGTGCAGAAGCTGCTCCGGCTGGCCCGGAAGGGGTGCCGCATCGTCTTCATCCCCGGCAACCACGACGAGCTGTTCCGGGACTATCTGGGCCTGGTCCTGGGCGGCATCACCATCCAGGGCCAGGCGCTGCACACCACCGCGGACGGCCGGCGGCTGCTGGTGCTGCACGGCGACCAGTTCGACGCGGTCACGCTCACGTCCCCGTGGCTGGCCAGGCTGGGGGCCTGGGCCTATGAAGGGACCTCGATCCTCAACAACGGGTTCAACCAGATCCGCCGGAAGTTCGGGTTCCCGTACTGGTCGCTGGCGGGATATCTCAAGCACAAGGTCAAGAACGCAGTCTCCTTCCTCGCCAAGTACGAGACGGCGCTCCTGGGCGAGGCCCGCCGGCAGGGGCTGGACGGCGTCATCTGCGGCCACATCCACCACGCCGAGATGCGCGACGTGGACGGCCTGCTCTACTGCAACACCGGCGACTGGGTGGACGACTGCACGGCGGTGGTGGAGCACACCGACGGGGCCCTGGAGATCATCCGCTGGACCGAGCAGCGGGGACCCGTGGCGCATCCCGTGGCGGCCGCATGAAGATCGCCGTGGTCACGGACGCCTGGAAGCCGCAGGTCAACGGGGTGGTGCGCAGCCTGGAACGCACCCGGTCGGAGCTCACCCAGATGGGGCACACCGTCGAGGTGGTGCATCCGGGCCTGTTCAAGAGCTTCCCCTGCCCCACCTACCCGGAGATCCTGCTGGCCTGGAACGCGCCGGCGGCCCTGCCCCGGATCATGCGGAACCTGGCGGCGGACGCGGTGCACGTGGCCACCGAGGGACCCCTGGGCTGGACCGCCCGGCACTGGTGCCTGTCCCGGGGGATCCCCTTCACGACCTCCTTCCACACCCGTTTCCCGGAGTACGTGCAGGCCCGGACCGGGCTGCCCGTGGGCCCCGGCTACGCCCTCTTCCGCCGCTTCCACAACCGCGGACGGTGCACCATGGTGGCCACCCCGAGCCTGCGCAAGGAACTGGACGAGCGGGGGTTCCGCCACCTGGCCATCTGGTCCCGGGGGGTGGACACGGAGCTGTTCCGGCCCCAGCCCAAGACCGCCATGGATTTTCCCCGCCCCATCTTCCTCTACTTCGGCCGGGTGGCGGTGGAGAAGAACCTGGAGGCCTTCCTGGACCTGGACCTGCCCGGCAGCAAGGTGGTGATCGGCGCGGGGCCGGCCCTGGAGATGCTGAAGGCCCGGTATGCCGGGGCGCACTTCCTCGGCGAGAAGGTGGGGGAGGACCTGGCCCGGCACGTGGCGGCGGCGGATGTCTTCGTGTTCCCGTCGCGCACGGACACCTTCGGCCTGGTGCTCCTGGAGGCCCTGGCCTGCGGGATTCCGGTGGCGGCGCTGCCGGTGACCGGCCCCGTGGACGTGCTGGTGCAGGGGGTGACCGGCTTCCTGGACGAGGATCTCGGCCGGGCGGCGCGGGCCGCCCTGGCGCTGTCCCCCGAAGCCTGCCGGCAGGCGGCGCAGGCCCAGACCTGGCGCGCCTGCGCCCAGCAGTTCCTGGGCAACCTGGCGCGCTGAGAGGACCCGATGGCCAAGGCCAAGGCGAAACAGAGCAAGGATCCGAAGACCAGCGAAATCCAATGGCTGCCCTATGTGGAAGAGCAGAGCTACCCCGCCGCGCAATCCCACCTCAGCCTCCTTTTCGCCAAGGAACGGGTCGACCGGTTCATCGCCGAGCTCCGGAGCGCCGCCGTGGTGCGCTTCCAGGCCAAGGACATCTTCAGGACCTCGGGGCTTTCCCTGCACGGCGTCAGCCACTCCCACATGGACCGGGAACGCAAGCGGATCCTGAAGGGGGAAGATCCCTCCCCCCTCCTGCTGGTCCGGGATGAGCCGCACGGCAAGGTGGTGATCGCGGAAGGCTACCACAGGCTCTGCGCGGTCTACAGCATCGACGAGGACGCCTGGATCCCCTGCAAGATTATCTAGGAGAGATGCGCCAGCAGGTCGTCCATGCTGAAGGGCTTGGACAGCAGGGCGACGTGGGGATGGGCCTTGACCAGATCCAGGGCCGTCTGGTCCACCCGGCCGGTGGCGAGCAGCACCGGGGTGGCGGGAAGCGCCGCGCGCAGGCGCGGCAGGGTCCCCGCCCCGCCCAGACCCGGCATGTTCAGGTCCAGGATCACCAGGTCCGGCCGCAGCCCGCCCTGGACGGCCGCCAGGGCCTCCTCGCCGCTGGCGGCGGCGGTGACGGCATGGCCCATGATGCCCAGGAGCGCCTGGGTGGATCTCAGCACCAGGTCGTCGTCGTCCACCAGCAGGACGCTGAGCGCGCCGCGCTCAGGCTTCGCCGGCGGTTCGGCGGCGGGCGGCGCGGCCGGGGCCGCCGGCGCGGAGGCGGGGAACAGCAGCCTGACGCTGGTGCCCCGCCCCGGCTCGCTCAAGATCTCCACCTGCCCGCGGTGGGCCTTCACCGTGCTGTAGACCAGGGCCAGGCCCAGGCCGGTGCCCTTGCCCTCTTCCTTGGTGGTGAAGAAGGGGTCCTGGGCCCGCTCCAGCACCGAACGGGTCATCCCGCAGCCGGTGTCCTGGACCAGGACTTCCACCCTGCCGTCCTCCAGGTTCCGGGTCCGGAGGAGGATGCGGCCCTGGTCGGGCATGGCGTCCACGGCGTTGACCCACAGGTTCATGAAGGCGTTGGTCAGGGCGACGACGTCGCCGCGGATGGGCCGCAGCCCCGGGGACAGGTCCAGTTCCAGCCGGACCTTGGAGAGGGTGGTGCGCTCCAGGAGGCTGACCTCCTCGCGCAGGATGGCGTTCAGGTCCACCTCCCGCTCCTCGGCCGGGCGCTGCCGGGCGAAACTGAGCAGGCTCTTGACCATCTTGCCGCCCCGGACGGCGGCCTGGGTGATGGTCTTGAAGGCATCGCGGGCCGGGCTGCCCGGGGGCTGGGCGTCCTGGTTGGCGGAGGCCAGCGCGAGGATGGCCGCCAGCACATTGTTCATGTCGTGGGCCACTCCTCCGGCCAGCCGGCCCAGGCTCTCCAGCTTTTCCGCGTGCTGCAGTTCGGCCTGCAGCCGCCTCTGCTCCGCTTCCGCCTCCACCTCCCGGGTCCGGTCCCGGTTGATGCCGATGATCCGCACGGCGCGCCCCCCGGCGTCGCGCAGCACCTGGCCATCGGACCGGATGAACCGGACCGCGCCGTCCGGACGGATGATCCGGAACTCGAGGTCAAAGGGGCGCTGCCCGGCGATGGCCGCCTGGATGGCCTCTTCGGTGGCGGAGAAGTCCTCCGGATGCAGCACATCCCTGGACCAGCACGGGTAGCTGGCCACGCAGTTCCGGGGGTCCAGGCCGTACATCTCGAACAGCCGCTCGTTCCAGATCATGGTCCCGTCCACCAGGTTCCGGTCCCAGATCCCCAGGTTTCCGGAGACCGTGGCCAGTTCCAGGCGCTGGTTGGCCTCCTGGAGTGCCTTTCCCCGGGCTTCCACCCGGATCAGGCCCGCCTCCTTGGCGGCGATTTCCTTCAGGAGCAGGGCGTTGGTCTGGCTGAGCTCCAGGGTGCGTGCGGCCACGGCCGCCTCCAGCAGGGCATGGGATTCGGCCAGGGTCTCGTTGGCCTGGCGGAGATGCAGGGTGAGGTCCGCGTTCTCCTGGGCCGCGAGCAGGAAACTCTTGAGCAGCCGGGAACTCCGGTCGGCCATGTAGAGCATGGTGATGGCGTAGACCAGACCCAGGACGCCGATGAGTTTCTGGGTGGGCAGGGCGCCGCCCATCAGCCGGAAGCTCAGGGGCATCAGCGTCGGTACCATGAACAATGCGTAGGTTGACCAAAGCGGCGAGAGAATGGCCACGGCTCCGGCCGACATGCCGGTGACCACCGCGATGAGGAACAGTTGCGCCAGCGCGGAGGGCGGGAGCAGGAAGGTGCCGGCGATCCCCCACAGGACGCCCTGCAGAGCGGCCCCGAACTGCAGGCCCAGGCGGGCCCGGGGCAACTGATCCGGGGCCGGGGCCCGGTGGACCCAGGAATCCACGTAGCGCAGCACGCTGACGAGGATAGAACCCGTGACCCAGATGACCTGCGCGCGTTCCGTGCCCGGGGTCGTCACCACCCAGCCCAGGGCGATGGAAACGAGGATGCTGACCACCAGCCCCGGGGCCAGGCGGCCATGGATGGTGCGGATCTGTTCCCTGAGCACCCCGGGCGGAACCTGGGTCCTGGGCGGGAACAGCGCCGCCCGGTTGCCGAGGCTGAAAGCAGGACCGTTCCTAGGCATCGTCCACCCCCGCCGGATGCGCGTTCACACGATCTTGCAGGGAATCCATGCGTCTTCGTCGAAGAAATAGACAGAACACAGCCGGTGGTATCCGTCCGCGATCACCAGCCTGCCGTGGGCCTGGTCCCGCACCAGCAGGAGGGGGGAGAGGCTCTGCCCCTTCGCGATCTTCTTCCGGTCCTTCTCCACATGGGAATTGCCCACGCCCAGCAGGGGGAGCCGTGAAGCCCTGAAGATGTCCTTTGCCTGGACCTTCACCACGGTCGCCCGCTTGAAGCCCTCGATCATCGCGTCAACCCGCTCCGGGTCGAACAGCAGGCTCAGGTAGGAGTGCGCATTGGGATAGTTTTGCGCCTCCACGTCGGGCAGCCATGAGATCTCTTCCCTTCCGTCGTTCTTATCCTTGATCATTTCCAGGGCTCCGCGGGTGGACCTGATTCTCGCATCCCCGCGGCGCGGGAAAGACTGAAGATTGATGAGTCAGGTCAGAGGCTCCTCAAGGAACCACTGGATCTGGTCCCTGGTTTCCTGGGACAGCTGGGAATACTCCTCCTCCGACAAGAGCCGGCGGGATTGCATGGCGCAAAGGTGCTCCACCGCGTTGGAGCGGTTGAAGTCGTTGAATATCCATTCGATCTCTTTGTCCTGTTCCTCGATCAGCTTGAAAATTTCAAGATAGCGGGTATGCGCTCTCTGGGAGGCGACCGAGTTGATGCGGTCGATATCGGTCAGGATGCGCTGACAGAATCGCTCGAGCGCAAGGACATGCAGCTTGCGCAGGATTTTCCAATCCGATTCGGGCAGATCACCTTCCATGATTACTCCCTGCGCATACAGTGTAGATCCACAAAACAGCGATACAAAACGAAAGGGAGCACCCGTCAACGAGATAACCCATGCGATCGCCTCCTCCGGGCCCGGTTTTCAAAATATTCTGCCGTTTCGGGAAATGCCTTCAGTGAAAAATGCTCGCTCGAAATTTTATACTTTCTCATCATCCAATCTTGAAAGCTCGCCCAGGCATCCAACGACGGGCTGACGGCCCCCCAACCTCATCAATGTCGTATTAATCGCTTTCCCCCCAATGAAGGCCGGCGGCCTGTATCCATGCGAAGGAGTGTGAGTGGAAATGTTACTTCAAACGCTCGTCACTGGTCTGGCCATCGGGGGCATCTACGCCCGTCTGGAGAACATCGAGGACATCATCGAAGATTTCGACCAGGCCATGAAAGGGATCGCACGATGAAAAAGGAACGGGCATTCAGCCGCGAGACCGAGATCC
Organism: Holophagaceae bacterium; assembly: GCA_003165415.1. Classification (GTDB taxonomy): domain Bacteria; phylum Acidobacteriota; class Holophagae; order Holophagales; family Holophagaceae; genus Mesoterricola. Next base: position 5,118 of record PLUC01000126.1, on the reverse strand, counting down.
TTCACCAGGGGGCCTACCTGCAGGGCCGCAGGGACACCCCGGAAAACGCCCCCATCTACCTCACCACCGCCTTCAACGTGGATGACCTGGATGACCTGGAGGCCACCTACGCGGTGAAGGGCTACACCTACAACCGCACCCGGAACCCCAACCGCAACGCCCTGGCGGAGCTCATGACCTACCTGGAAAAGGGGCAGCGCTCCATCATCTGCGGCAGCGGCATGGCGGCCATCTCCACGATCCTGCTGTCCATGCTGGCCAGCGGGGACCACCTGCTGGCGGACAGCACCCTCTATGGCGAGTGCATCACCCTGTTCCAGAAGGTGTTCCCCACCTACGGCATCGAAGTGACCCTGGTGGATTTCACCGACCGGGAGGCCATCCAGGGCGGGCTCAGGCCCAACACCAAGGTCCTGTATACCGAGACCATCTCCAACCCCATGATCACCGTGGTGGACATCGAGGCGGTGGCGGAGATCGCCCACCAGCACCAGGCCCGGCTGGTGGTGGACAACACCTTCACCACCTCGGTGGCCATGAAGCCGCTGGAACTGGGGGCGGACGTCAGCATCAACAGCCTGACCAAGTTCGCCAACGGCCACAGCGACGCGGTGGCGGGCTCCGCCACCGGGTCGGAGGGCATCACCTTCGGCCTGATGCGGGTCTCGGTGGGGATCGAGAACCCGGACGACCTGATCCTCGATTTCAACGAGGCCCTGGAGGTATTCAAATAGCATGCTGTCTGATGATAGGAGTTCCAAATGCAGCTGACAGAATTCAAGGTGTTTTCCTTCGATTGCTACGGGACGCTGATCGACTGGGAGACCGGCATCAGCGAGGCCCTCAAGCCCCTGGTGGCCCGGGCCGGCAAGACCTTCACCCGGGACCAGATGCTGGAGGCCCACGCCCGGCACGAGGCGGCCCAGGAGGCCGAGACGCCGACCAAGCCCTATGCGGAGGTGCTGACGCTGGTCCATGACCGCATCGCCCGGGAGTGGGGCGTCCCGCCCCGCCCCGAGGAATCCCTGGCCTACGGCCACTCGGTGAAGGACTGGCCGGCCTTCGTGGATTCGGCGGCGGCCCTGCAGTACCTCAAGAAGTTCTACAAGCTGGTGATCCTCTCCAACGTGGACCACGAGAGTTTCAAGGCCAGCCGGGCCAGGCTCCAGGTGGATTTCGACTACGTGTTCACCGCCCAGGACATCGGTTCCTACAAGCCGGACCTGCGCAATTTCGAGTACATGATCCGCGAGTTGGCCAAGGACGGCATCCAGAAAGCTGAGATCCTGCACACCGCAGAGAGCCTGTTCCACGACCACCTGCCCGCCAACCAGGTGGGCCTGGCTTCCGCCTGGATCCACCGCCGGGCCGGCAAGAAGGGCACCGGCGCCACCCATCCCCCCGAACACATGCCCGACTATGATTTCCGGTTCACCAGCATGGCCAAGATGGCCAAAGCCCACCAGGACTCGCTCCGCACCGCCTGACCAACTGCAGGATCCGGGCTCAGTCCCTGTGCGGCTCCAGCACCACCGCCAAGGGGAACTCCGGCTTCAGCACCGGCGACTTGAGCACGATGAAACTGAAGTACTTGTCGATCCCCAACTCAGCCGCCAGCAGGTTGTCCATCAGGGCCTGGTACTCGGCGATGCCCCGGGTGATGAACTTCAGCAGGTAATCGAACCCGCCGCTGACGAGATGCACCTCCAACACCTCGTCCATGGTCCGCAGGGCGGACTCGAACCGGAGGAAATCCTCCCGGCGATGGCTGGACAGGGTCACCTGGGTGAACACGATCTGCGGATCGCCCAGTTTGGCGAGGTTCAGGTGGGCGCTGTAGCCGAGGATGTATCCGGCGGATTCCAGGCGGCGGACCCGCTGCAGACAGGGACTGGCCGAAAGCCCCACCGCATCCGCCAGGTCGTTGTTGCCGATCCGCCCTTGACGCTGCAGCTCGGCGAGGATATGGATATCGATCTGGTCGAGCTTGGGCGCTTTCGCCATGCTTCCGCCCCTCCTAGACGATACCGATGCAGAGGTATTTTACCTCAAGGAATTCCTCGATGCCGTATTTCGAGCCTTCCCGGCCGAGGCCGGATTCCTTCACCCCGCCGAAGGGCGCCACGGCGGCCGACACCAGGCCGGCGTTGATGCCGACGATGCCGTACTCCAGGGCTTCGGCCACCCGCCAGGTCCGGGCGAGGTCCCGGGTGTAGAAATAGCAGGCCAGTCCGTAGGGGGTGTCGTTGGCAAGCCGGATGGCTTCCGCCTCGGTGTGGAACCGGAACAAGGGAGCCACGGGCCCGAAGGTCTCCTCCCGGGCCACGGCCGCGTCCAGATCGGCATCCTCGAACACGATGAAGGGGGCGTTTCCGCCCAGTTCCAGGGACACCTTCTTCACCGTGCCGGCGCACTGCTCCAGCAGCTGCTTGCCGATCTCGGTGGAGCCGGTGAAGGTGAGCTTGCGCACCACGGGGTTCGAGGTGAGCTCCCGGCCGATGGCCCCGGCGGCGCCGGTCACCACGTTGAACACTCCCGCGGGGATTCCGGCCCGTTCGCCCAGCTCGGCCAGGGCCAGGGCCGACAAGGGGGTGGCGGAGGCCGGCTTGAGGACCATGGTGCACCCTGCCGCCAGGGCCGGTCCCGCTTTCCGGGTGATCATGGCGGAGGGAAAATTCCACGGGGTGATGGCCGCCACCACGCCGATGGGCTCCTTGAGCACCACGATCCGCTGGCCGGCGACGCAGGACGGGATGGTGTCGCCGTAGATCCGCTTGCCCTCCTCGGCAAACCACTCGATGAAGGAGGCGGCATAGCCGATCTCGTCCCTGGATTCGGCCAGGGGCTTGCCCTGCTCCGCCGTCATGAGTACGGCCAGGTCCTCCTGGTTGGCCAGAATGAGGTCGAACCATCGCCTCAGGATGGCCGAGCGCTCCTGGGCGGTCTTGCGCCTCCAGGCCGGCAGGGCCGCTTCGGCCGCGGCGATGGCCCGCCGGGTCTCGGCGCCGCCCATCCTGGGCACGGTGCCCAGGATCCCGGCAGTCAGCACGATGAGGCCGCGGCTGAAGCATTCCCGGGCGATCCGCTTTACGGATTCGGGATCGGGCTCCCTGCTGACGGGGTCCTTGACGAATTCCACGCCGATCATGGCCCCAAGGGCGCGCACGTCGCCCACCCCCGGATGCCGGGTCTGCAGCCGGCCGAGCCGTTCGAGCACGTACCGGTTGATGTGCCGGGCCCGCGCGCCCAGGTCCTGGGACACGTAGAAGTCCAGGGTGGCCACGCCGGCGGCGCAGGCCACGGGGTTGCCGCTGAAGGTGCCGCCCAGCTGGCCGGGGCCCGGTGCATCCATGATCTCCGCCTTCCCCACCACGGCGCCCAGGGGCAGGCCGGCGGCGATGGATTTGGCGCAGCACATCAGGTCCGGGACCACCTCGCTGTGGTCCACCGCGAAGGGCTTGCCGGTGCGGTAGAAGCCCGTCTGGATCTCGTCGGCGATGAAGACGATGCCGTGCTCGGCGCAGATGGCCTTGAGCCCGGGCAGGAACTCCCTGGGCGGAACGATGATGCCGCCTTCCCCATGGACCGGCTCGATGATCATCGCCGCCACTTCGGACGCATCCACCTCGCCCTTGAAGAAGGTCTTGAACTGCTCCAGGCAGTGCATGCCGCAGCCCGGATAGGTGGCGTTCCAGGGGCAGCGGTAGCAATAGGCCGTGGGCGCCCGGTAGACCCCGGGGGCGAATGGGCCGCACCCCAGCTTGTAGGGTTTGACCTTGCAGGTGAGCGAGGTGGTCAGCAGGGTACGGCCATGGTAGGCGCAGCCGAAGCTGATGACCGCCGAACGCTTGGTGGCAATCCTGGCGATCTTCACGGCGTTCTCCACCACCTCGGAGCCGCTGTTGAAGAAGGCCGCCTTTTTCTTGAACGTCCCCGGGGCCAGGTCGGAGAGGATGTCGCCGAACAGGTTGGAGCCCACCACCACGTCGAACCACTGCGGGTTGCGCACAAGCTGGGCGGTAAGTAGTCATCTATCCACCTGAATGCACTGAACATTGGCTTAAAGGAACCGCCGGTCTGCACGTTGATTCAAAGGTAGACTTTTCAGGAAGCAGGCGTTGCCGAAGTTGGGATGGATAACAGCAGAAAATGGTTTTTCTCCCAATCCCAGGAGAACTCAATGCCGAAGCCGCTCCGCGGGGCTCAGAGGCAGGGGGATTCCGCAAAGGTCGGTAGGGGTGGTTGATCGCAGACCGGCCCCTGGAGATGGGCATACCCCTGGGGTTGGTTATCACTCCCGCCAAGTGATGCGGGAGGCCCTGCGTTACGGCGCCACGACGGTTCTGGCCTAGACCTTGAATGCCTCCACCACTTGACGAAGGCCCTCGGCTACTCCGGCCAGATCATCGGAGGTCTTTGTGATTTCTTGGACGGTTGCTGCGAGTTCCTGGGTGGCTGAGGCATTCTGGGCCAACTGGGAGGCTGTCTGGTCCATCCGCCTCGCGACATCATGGCTGGTGTCCGCCTGGGAGGTGCTGAGGGAAGCAATTTCGCGAATACTCTCCGCAATCCCGGTGATTTTAACCCGGATATTCTCGAGATTTGCCAAACTAGCGGTCATACCTTCCACCCCTCCGGCCACGGCGTCTTGGGTGTGTTGGTTGAGTTGTGCAATCTCCAATGCGGCGGTGCGGGAACGTTCGGCTAGCTTCCGAACCTCCTCGGCAACGACGGCAAAGCCCTTGCCCAGGCTTCCTGCCTTCGCTGCCTCAATTGCGGCGTTCAAGGAAAGAAGGTTTGTCTGGCGGGCAATGTCCTGGATCACCTGCACCGCCTTGAATACTTGGGACGTGGCTTCTTTGATCTGAGCCATGCCTTGAGCAGCCCCTTGGCCTGCCTCCGCGCCCCGGGCCGTATCCTGGACCGCCTCTTCGCTCTGGGCTCCCGTTTGGAGCATCCGTTCCCTCATGGAATCCACGTTGCGGTTCAATCCCCCCATGGCCAATGTGACCTGTTCGCCAGCGCCTTTCAGGTCCTCGCTGACTTTGGCGATGTCCTGCACGGCGCGGGCCATTTCTTGCGACGTTGCCGCCAATTCGACGCTGCCGGAGGCCACCC
>PLUC01000107.1:748-4281 GCA_003165415.1 Holophagaceae bacterium | reverse complement strand
GGCCAGCCCCACGGTGTCCATCAGATCCAGCACACGCATGAAGCGCTTGTCGCTGTCCGGGATGAGGCCGGCCAGGAAGATGGGCTCCTCGATGGTCTCGGCGATGGTCTTGCGGGGATTGAGCGAGGAGTAGGGGTCCTGGAAGATGATCTGCATCTCCCGGCGCATGTAGCGCATCTCGCTTGTGTTCAATTTGCGGAGGTCCTTGCCGTTGAAGACCATCTCGCCGCTGGTGGGCTCGATGAGCCGCAGGATGGTGCGCCCCAGGGTGGTCTTGCCGCAGCCCGATTCGCCCACGATTCCCAGGGTGTGCCCTTCCTCGATCGTAAAGCTCACGTCGTCCACGGCATGGAGCGTTCCGGCAGCCACGTGGAAATATTTTTTGAGGTTCTTCACCTCTAGCAGTATCTCGCCCAAAGAATTCACCTCACAGCATGTTCTCGACCGTTTCGTTGTACAGGTGGCAGGAGACATAGTGCGTGTCGCTCAACCACCTCACCTGGGGGAGGTCCCGCGAACATTCCGGTTTCGCGTAGGAGCAGCGGGGATGGAAGGCACATCCCGGCGGCAGGTTCATCGGATCGGGAATCAAGCCTGGGATCGGCTTGAGCTCCGCGCGCCTGTTCTCGATGTCCGGCAGGGAGTCGAAAAGGCCCCGGGTGTAGGGGTGGCGCAGGTTGTCGAAGATGTCGGCCAAGGTGCCGCATTCCACGATGCGCCCAGCGTACATGATGCCCACGAAGTCGCACACCTCGGCCACGATCCCTAGGGCATGCGTGATCATGAGCATGATCATCGGGGATTTCTCCCTGAGCTCTTTAATGAGCTTGAGCACCTGGGCCTGGATGGTGACGTCCAGAGCCGTGGTGGGCTCGTCGGCGATCAGGAGGTCCGGGTTGCAGGCCAGGGCGATGGCGATGATCACGCGCTGCTTCATGCCTCCCGAGAACTGGTGCGGGTACTCCGACACGCGGCCGCCCGGGATGCCCACCATCTCCAGCATGTTCGCGGCCTGGCGCAGGGCTTCCTTGTCGCTCACCCCGCGGTGGATCTTCATGCCCTCGGCGATCTGCTCGCCCACGGTCTTGATGGGGTTGAGCGAGGACATGGGGTCCTGGAAGACCATGGCCACCTGGTGGCCGCGCATCGCCCGCAACTGCTTGGGGGACAATTTGAAGACATCCTGCCCATTCACGAATATCTCGCCGGAAACGATCCTGCCCGCCGGCAAGGGGATCAGGTTGAGGATGGATAGGGCGGTGGTGGTCTTTCCGGCTCNNGCTCCCGTTAGTGTTTGAGCCTGGGATCGAGGGTGTCCCGCAATCCGTCGCCCAGGAGGTTGAGCGCCAGGATAGTGAAGAAGATGGCCAGGCCGGGGGCCATGACAATATGCGGGAAATCGCGCATGTAGGTGCGCCCCGAGGCGAGCATGTTGCCCCATTCCGGGGTCGGGGGCTGGATGCCCAGCCCGATGAAGCTCAAGGCGGCGATGGTCAGGATGGCGTTGGCAACGTACAGTGTGACCTGCACGATGATGGGGCCTATGCAGTTGGGCAGCACGTGGCGGGCGATGATGCGCTTGTCCAGTGCGCCGATGGAGCGTGCCGCTTCAATATATTCGTTGTCGCGCACGCCAATGACCGCCGAGCGCACCACCCGCGAGAACTTGGGCGAGAAGGCCAGGCCGATGGCTATGGTCAGGTTCACCTTGGTGTTGCCGAAGGCCGCGATAATGGCCAGGGCCAGGAGCACGTCCGGCAGGCAGAGGAAGACGTCCATGGCGCGCATGATGAGGCTGTCAATCTTCCCGCCGTAGTATCCGGCCGTCCCGCCCAGCACCAGGCCCACCATGAGGGATACGAATATCGCCGAGATGCCGATGAGCAGGGATACCCGTGCGCCGTACACGATGCGAGCCAGGATGTCGCGGCCCAGTTCGTCGGTGCCGAACCAGTGGTTCATGCCGGGCGGCTGAAGGCGCTCGGCGATGTTCATCTTGATCACCACGGTGTCGTAGTTTGTGATCCAGGGAGCGGTGATAGCGACAGCCACTATGATGCAGAAGATGATCAAGCCCATCACGGCGGTCTTATTCTTCAAAAAGCGCAGCCACAGTTCGTGAGCGATGCTCTTTTTTTTGAACTGTGCGTAGAATTCCTTTTTAGTCGTGAACGGCCTGGCCGTGGAGGTGGCTTGCATCAGGCTTTCCTCGCTTTCGCGCCATACTGCGCACGGACTCTGGGATCGATGTAGGCGTAGATGAGATCGACGATCAGGTTGGACACCGCCACGCAAATGGCCATGATCACCAGGATCCCCAGCACGCAAGGCGTGTCGCGCTGGTTGATGGCCTCCACCAGCAGGCGCCCCATGCCCGGAATGGAGAATACGGTCTCGGTGAGCACCACCCCGCCCAGCAGCGTTCCCACGTCCATCCCGATGATGGTGATGGTGGGCATGAGGGCGTTGCCCAGGGCGTGGTCATAGATCACGTTATGTTCGCTGACGCCCTTGGCCCGGGCCGTGCGGATGAAGTCCTGGCGGATGGCTTCCATCATGGAGGATCGCGTTGTCCGCATGATGTTGGCCATGTAGTTGAATCCCAGGGTGACGGCGGGCAGGATCAGGCTTTTCACGCCGTGGTCCAGACCGCTGGAGGGCAGCCAGTCCAATTTCACCGAAAAGAGCAGGATGAGCAGAAGGCCCAGCCAGAAGATCGGCATGGAAACGCCCATCAGGCCGAAGACCATGGTGCACTGGGAGAAGAACGAGTTGGGCTTGGTGGCCGAACGGATGCCGATGGGGATGCCGAAAGACACGCACAGGAGCATCGCACTGGCAACGATCCAGGCCGTATTGGCCAATCGGGGACGCAACTGGTCGAGCACCGGGGCGCGCATGACGTAGGACATGCCGAAGTCGCCATGCAGCAGGTTCCAGATGTAGTGGAAATATTGCACGATGAGGGGCCGGTCGAGGCCCAGCTGCACCCTGAGTTTCGNNNNGTAACGGACCATGCGGTCTCTCCTCTCCTCGTGGACGAGGCCATCAGGTTCGTTCCCGCGGGGCTTCCGCCTTCGAGGGGGGAGTCCCGCGGGAACGGGGTGTGGCCTGAAACCGGCGCCGTCCGTGGCCGTGCGTCAGCCGTCAGTAGTGCAGCTTGTAGTAGTTGAAGGGCTTCTCGACGGTCATCTCCACGCCCTTGAGCCGGTCGTTGCTCAGGGCGTACACCTTGGTCACGTACAGATCCACCTCGGGGGACTCCTCCGCCAGGAAGTCCTGCACCCGCCTGTAGACCTCGACGCGCTTGGCCTCGTCGAAGGTGCTGCGGCCTTCCGTGATCAGCTCATCGAGCTTGGGGTTCTGATACCAGACGCGGTTGACGCCGCCGATGCCCTCCTTGCTGAAGCGCCGCGACAGGAACATGTCCGGATCCCAGTAGCAGCCCCAGCTGGTCACGAACATGGGGGCCTTGTGGCCGGCGATGTAGGTCGGGAAGACCGCGTTATCGATGCGCACGATCTCGACCTTGA
>PLUC01000107.1:0-678 GCA_003165415.1 Holophagaceae bacterium | reverse complement strand
TGTTGTACAGGACCACTCCCCGGCCCTCGTGGCCGACCTTCATGGTGCCCTCGCGGTCCACGGCGAAGGCCACGGCTTGGCGCACCAGCTTGTTCTTGAACCAGCCCTGGGTGTTGTCCATGCCCAGGTGCCAGACCAGCGCCGAGGGCTGCTCCCACAGCTTGAGCTTGGGGTTCTTCATCACGCGTTGGTAGTCGGTGGGCGTGAATTCGGCGTTCAGGTCGGCGGCCCCGGTCTCGATGGCGATCGTCCGGTTGGTGCCTTCGGGGATGACCTTGATGGTCAGGGTCTTGTTCTGGGCCACCTCGTCCTTGTTGAAGTAGCCGTCGAAGCGCTCAAACTTCACGGAGTCGCCAATCATGCGGCTGACGAACTTGTAGCGGCCGCTGCCGACGGGCTTGGACCAGTCCTTGGTCTTCTCGGCCTTCTCGGCGTATCTCTTGGGAACGATGGAGGTGGCCGCGTGGGTCAGGGCGGAGGTCATGGCCGGGTAGGGGCCGTCGGTGGTGATGGAAAGGGTCTTGTTGTCGACCTTCTTGATCTCCTTCACCGGCTTGAACAGGGCACCGAGGGCGGCGCTGGCCTTGGCCCTGTTCAGGGAGTACACCACGTCGTCCACGGTCAGGGTGGTGCCGTCATGGTACTTGACGTTTTCCCAGATGGTGAAATGCCACTCCG
>PLUC01000014.1:7255-8133 GCA_003165415.1 Holophagaceae bacterium | reverse complement strand
GAATCGATGATGTGGATGAAGGCCTCGTAACAGGAAAAAAATCCGTGGCGCCCGGTCAATAAATAACCCTCCAGCCAGCCTTCGCATTGGTGTTCGCTCAGCATTTCCATGACGCGGCCGTCCGGAGAGACATGGTCATCCGAAGGCAAAATCTCGGCGGTGGAACACCGGTCGGTGACTTCGAACACCGCGCCCCAGCGGTTGGACATCGTCTCATCCGGGCTAAAGACCCGGAAGTTATCCGGATTCAGTTTGATGATGTCTCGGATAAACTGGCCCTGGACGCGCGTGGCCTCCGCGCGGACTGCCCCCGGGGCCGCCAGCTTCACGGCATAATCCTGAAAATCAGGCATGCGCAGATCCCGCAGCATGCCGGCGTTGGTATGGGGATTGGCCCCCATGCGCCGCGTGCCTTTGGGCGCCAGCTCCGCCAACTCCGCGCGCAAACGCCCGTTTTCATCGAATAATTCACGCGGCCGGTAACTGTTCATCCAGTCTTCCAGCATTTTAATGTGCTCCGGCTTGTCCATCTCGCCCATGGGCACCTGATGCGCCCGGTAAGTGCCCTCGACCTGTTTGCCGTCCACCACCTTCGGTCCGGTCCAGCCCTTGGGTGACCTGAGCACGATCATGGGCCAGCNNGATCATCGGCCAGCGCGGGCGCTTTTTAAACCCGTTCTGCCGCGCTTCCACTTGAATGTTCTTGATGGCGGTGAAGACTGTGTCGAGCGTCGCGGCCATTTGCTGGTGCACGTCGGCCGGATCGTCGCCTTGAACAAAGTGCGCGTCATAACCATAGCCGCGCAGCAGGGATTCCAATTCGTCCTGCGGCAGGCGGGCCAGCACCGTTGGGCCGGCGATCTTGTAGCCATTCAGAT
>PLUC01000014.1:7013-7241 GCA_003165415.1 Holophagaceae bacterium | reverse complement strand
GGATGGGCAGCACGGCGCCGTCGGTCCTTGGATCGAGAAGCTTGGTGGATTGCCACGCGGTGGCCAAGGGGCCGGTTTCCGCCTCACCGTCGCCGATGATGCAGGCGACGATCAGTCCAGGATTGTCGAAGGCGGCCCCGAAAGCGTGGCTGAGGGAATAACCAAGTTCACCGCCTTCGTGGATCGAGCCCGGGGTGGTCGGTGCGACGTGGCTGGAAATTCCGCCGG
>PLUC01000014.1:0-6963 GCA_003165415.1 Holophagaceae bacterium | reverse complement strand
CATAGATGAAGTTCTGGCCCGGGGTTGTGCCCCAGTGTCCGACCACCAGAGGCTTCACGTCCGAGAGTTCCAGAGGGCGTTTCAGCAGTGGATTATTGTAGAGATAGATCTGGCCTACCGACAGATAGTTGGCTGCACGCCAGTAGGCATCCATCTGTTGCAGTAATTCGGGGTGGAGGATGCCGCTCATCATGGATCAATGCTCCTTCAGTGAAACAAGGCCGAGCACGCTGCAAACCGACTCGGCGATGACTCGTTCTTCGTCCGTATGGATAACCCGGACCACGACCGGACCCGCCGGCGCGGAAATCACACGCTCGTTCCCTGCGTTGCGCGCCGTTTCAAGCCCGATCCCCAGGAAGCCCAAACCATCGCAAATCCGCGCCCGCACCTCGGGCGCGTTTTCGCCGATGCCGCCAGCGAACACCAGCGTGTCCAGGCCGCCGAGCGCTGCCGCGAAGCCGCCAATCCATTTCTTGACCTGGTAGCAGAACAGCGAAACCGCCTCGGCCGCCCTCACGTCCAGCGTTTCCCGCTCGAGCAGATCACGCATGTCGGAACTGGTTTCCGACACGCCGATCAGTCCGGATTCGAAATTGACCATCTCGTTGAACTTTTTTGCTTCCATTCCTTCGGTGCGTGCCAGATAGCCAAACAGTCCCGGGTCGAGATCTCCTGACCGGGTGCTCATCGGCACTCCGGCCGCCGGGGTGAAGCTCATGCTCGTGTCCATGGATTGATTGTTCTGGACCGCCGCCAGACTGGCACCGCTTCCGAGGTGGGCGAGGATGACCCGCCCTCGGGCCGCCTCCCTTCCAGCCAGACGTTCCAGTTCTCCCATCAGGAACGCATACGACAACCCGTGAAACCCATAGCGCCGCACCCCTTGGCCTTCGTAGCGGCGGGGGATCGGCAACAATTGAGCCACCCGAGGGAGGTCATGGTGAAAAGCCGTGTCGAAACAGGCCACCTGGGGCAGGTCCGGGAAGCGGCGCTGAAACGCCTCGGCCAACTGGATCTCCTCCGGCAGGTGGTCCGGGGCGAATGGGCTGAGCCGGTGCAGTTCCATGAGCACCTCCGCTGTGATCCGCAGCGGCTGGCTGAACTTCGCCCCTCCATGCACCAGACGATGCCCCACCGCGGTCATAGGTTCCCCCTCGGCGCGACCTTCCAGCCAATCCATCAAGGTGTGCACCGCTGCCCCGTGGTCCGGCGCCGCCACCGGCCGGGAAAAGGTGTCCGCCTGATCGATACCTTTCACCCGCAGGGACGCCTCCGGCCGGCCAATCCTTTCGATGGCACCCTCTAGAATAGATCGGAGCGAATCACTGGCCTCGAATAGCGCGAATTTGATGGTTGAAGATCCGCCATTGATGGTCAGGATCCGGGGATGAGCGGGTTTCATGGCTGGTGCCTATGGCCTTTTCAAATGGAAATTCGGGCTCCCCCGGGGTGTCTGAGGGCTCTTGAGCTTGTGTTTCGACCGGCTCCATTCGGATGTTGTATTCAAAGCAACGAACAACCAAGAATTGCCGAGCAATTATCAGGCCAGGGCAACTGCACCAATCCTGAAGATGCTTGATCGGTGAGGGTTTCCAGGAAATGGAAATGGAAACGAAGGAACGTCGCATCCAACTTGGGCCGAGACCCCGACTCACGCGATCCTCATTTCTCAATTCATTTTGATTGCAAAGTGTTTCATTTCGATTGATACCGGCGCTACCCAGAACAAGGGGAGACCGGCCCCGCTTTGGAAAGTGGCTCCGTATTTATACCGTCAGAGAGCAAGTAGGAATTGGGTGGCTCAGTGAGGCAGGGATGGCGCGAATGATGCATAGGATTCTGCTTGGCGTATGCCACTAAAGCCGCGAGGCGGATAGGAAAGAGACCATGTTGCGAAGCCTCAAAGATATCAAAGGGTACAAAGTTAACGCCACCGATGGCGACATCGGCACTGTTGCGAATTTCCTTTTTGACGACAAGGATTGGGCCATCCGCTATCTTGTCGTGGAAACGGGTGACTTCTTCGATGACCGCCGGGTACTCATCTCGCCCATTTCTTTCGGTGAGCCAGCTTGGTCGGACAAGCAGTTTCCCTTGGCCTTGACCGTGGACAAGGTCAAGAACAGCCCCAGCATTGATACGGACAAACCCGTATTCCGGCAGCATGAGCGGGACATCCACGGCTACTATGGCTATCCCTATTATTGGGGCTACTCCGGAATCTGGGGCATGGGCGCCTATCCGAGCATGCTCGCGGTTGCCGGGTTTGAGGAGTCGGTTGGCAAGAGCGCCGAGCCCTCCTTCGATGACGTCCATTTGCGGAGCGCAGCGGAACTTCACGGGTACCATATTCAAGGGAGCGACGGTGCGATCGGACACGTCGAAGATCTCGTCATCGACGATGAAACCTGGGTCGTGCGGTATCTGGTGATCGACACCAGCAACTGGTGGTTCGGCAAGAAGGTGCTGGTTTCTCCACTCTGGGCAGAGAAAATCAGCTGGGAGGAGAGGAATGTCTATGTGGACATGTCTCGGCAATCGATCAAAGAGAGCCCCCAGTGGATTTCCGCCAAAGAGATCGACCGTGAATACGAAACAAATCTCTATAATTTTTATGGACGCCCGATGTACTGGTCCCTTGGCCAACTTCCGGTCGAGGAGGAGTCGCCGCACCACGCGGGAGCCGATACCAAGTGAAGGGTATTGCTTGCTTTTCAAGTCGATAAAGGAGTTTTTAGATATGATCAACCCCAAACAGGGAACCCCCCATATGGACTGGTCCATCGTTCCACGGTTCATTCCAGCCCTCATCGTTCCAGCCGCGATGCTGTTCACTCTTTGCTGCAGCCGGGATCAGGCCAACCGAACCAGCGAGGTTCCCATTGCTCCAGCGCCCCACCCTGCGGGAGGGGTTCCCGGGGGCATGCCCATGGGCGCCCCCATGGGTGGCCCGACAGGCATGCCTGAGGGAGCGATGCCCAACGGACACCTTCCCCAGCCCCCCGGCCGCATGGCGAAGAACGCTCTCAAATGGACCCTGCCCAAGGGATGGACCAGGACAGCAGGGAGCGGCATGCGTTTCGCCACCCTCAAGCCTCCGGGGCCAGGGAAGGCCGAAATTTCGGTGGTGATGCTTCCGGGTGCGGCCGGGACCGAACTGGCCAATGTGAACCGTTTGCGCGGTCAGATCGCGCTTCCGCCCCTGGACCTGAGGGCCCTGGGAACAGCCAGACAGACCGTGCAATGCAAGGCCGGCACGGTGGCGGTTTACGACTTCACCGGCGAAGGTGAGGTCCGCATGGTGACCGGCATCCTTGCCACCAAGGATGGCGATACTTGGTTCCTCAAATTGATGGGCGACACGGATCGAGTGAGCAAGGCGAAGCCCGCCTTCATGAAGTACCTGGCGACCCTGCATCTTTGAGCCAGCAGCAGCATCAACTTCTCCGTATGGACAAGGAGTCCCCGTGATCAAAGACCGCGAAGCCTACGAAAGCAAACTGGAAGCCCTCTTGGTGAAATGGGAACTGGAACTCAAGACGCTCAGGACCGATATCGAAACCAGGGATGACGTCTCAAAGAGCAAGGCCATTGATGCTCTGCAGCACAAGTTCGGCGAGGGCACCATGCATCTGCGCAGGCTGAAGACCGCCAACGACGATGTCTGGGAAAGCGAGAGGTTGGCCGTGGACAAGGCCTGGTCCTGGTGGTGATCCTGCCGCATCCAGTGGTTGTGGGAGTGGGTTGCGCGCCAAGCTTGAGGCCCTGGCTGCCCAAACTTAGCAGACCGTCCAGCCTGCTCGCGAGGTCTACACTGGGAGGGGAATCGAGGACCTTGGCCCGGGCCAGATCAACCCCAGGAGTTCTTTACCCATGGCAATCCTTCCTCCTACCTCGATGTCGGCACTTAATTACGATACTTTTATAAGCAAAGCCTACCTTCGCTTGACGGGCCACAACACCTCTTTTGGCCACCGGTTGCTGCTCCTTCTGGCCTTCGTGGCTCTCATCCATGTGACCCTCAGGTTGGTCCGATTCATCAGCGAATGGCTTATAAAAAAGATCCACGCCACCCGGAGTGCGAACGACTTCGTGGCCCATAAGCCAAAATTCATGACCCTGGTCCGACTCCTGGTAAATACCGTTACCTTCTTGATCTACTTTTTCGCGCTTGGTTTTTTCCTGGAGGAGTTCGGCGTCAGTCTCACCGGCTACCTGGCCAGTGGTTCCATTGCCGCGCTGGCCATCAGCTTCGGTTCCCAAGGCCTGGTCCAGGACATGGTCATCGGCCTGACGCTGATCTTCTCGAATGCCATGGATGTCGGTGACATGGTGGAAATCGTCGGCCTCGCCACCGTCATCGGCAGGGTCCAGGAAATCGGCCTGCGCTTCACGAAGGTCCTCAATTTCCACAATCAACAGGTGTTCATCCCCAACCGCACCATTGCCAATGTCAGCCGATTCCCCCATGGGGGCATCTTCGTCTATGCCGACGTCCAGATCCCATCGGAACTGGCCCCGGAAAAGGCGGTCCAGATCGTCGAAAGCCTTGCTCAGGGAATGTGGCGGCAATTTAACGGCATCATCCTGAGTGAGCCCGTGATTGGAGGTGTCGAGCGGCCTCCCGATGCCGGATGGGCATTCATCCGGGTTCATTTCACAGTCTGGCCCGGGCAGGGTGACTTGATCGAGACCACCTTCCGCCAGCAGACGGTCAACGCCATGAAACCTTTCAACGCTGCCTATGCCGACTGGCAGGTCCCTGTGACCTATCGAGCTATGAACGCTACCAGACCGCCAATCACAAGGTGTCCCAAGGACCTGAACTCAGCTCCCGGTCAACGCCCGCGTTGACCGGGAGTCGAGGGTCCGGCGGCTTATCTGGGGTAGTTGATGATGATATTGACCCGGCGGTTCTCCTGCGCGCCCTCTGCGCTGGTGTTGTAGGCGTAGCGCCAGTTGTCGCCCCAACCTGAGGCAGTCAAGCGCGAGCGGTCGATGCCGAAGTGGTCCACCAGGTAGTCAACCACCTTCATGGCGCGGCGCTTGGAGATTTCCTTGGCCAGCGCGGGGGTCGTCTGCAGGTTGCCGGTGTGGCCTTCCACCCAGGCGGTGACGGTCGGGTTGGCTTTCAGGAAATCCGCCACCCTCCTGAGCTGGTCATCATACTCCGGCTTGACATCGGCCTTGTTGCGGTCGAAATCGATGAACACCGCCATGGTCATCCGGGCCGAAGCCACGGTAAGCCCGGCCATGTCGGTCACGCAGGCGATGACTGCATCGGTCCGCCGGTTCTGGCGCTTTCCGTCCTCGGTGCTGTTGTCGGCGATGGGACGGCTGTCGCCATAGCCTACGGCAGACAGGCGGGACGGATCGATGTGCAAGGTGCCCGTCAGGTAGGTCACCACGCTCTGCGCACGGGCACGGGACAGATCCAGGTTGTGTTCCGGGTTCCCGACATTATCGGTGTGGCCCTCGATCACCGCCGTCGTGGCAGGGTATTTGGTCATGTAGGTCCCCAGCACCGCCAGCTTCTCCAGATCCTCACGCTGGATCGCGTCCTTGTTGATGTCGAACTGGAGGTCTAGGATGGTGCAGTACTGCTGGGTCGCCGGCACGACGACGAGCACCGGGGCCGGCGCAGGGGCCGGCGCAGGGGCCTGGGTCGGCGCGGGGGTCTCGGTCACGGGAGGCACATAGGCTGCCATCATGGTCGGGTGGGCGCCCCAGCGGAAGCCGACTCCCACCAGGGCCTGACCTTCGTTGCGGACAGACACCGTATCGACCCGGACCATGCGCGCTTCCAGAGAGGCGAACATCTGGCGGCCCAGTAGGAACTGGGCGCCCACGCCGGCCACGCCGCTCAGGCGGGTGGTGTTCGAACCGGTGCCGGACAGGGGGGAACCGACCTGGTCGGCGCCCAGGCCGAGGCGCAGGAATGGGCGGACATTGGACGGGGTGGAGAAGGGGTTGTAGAGGACGGAGCCGTAGGCCTGTTCCTCCCTGGCCCGGCCGTAGCCATAGTCCACGTGGGTGACCAGACCCGAGGCTTCGATGCCGAAGTGACCGTTGAACCAGGTGCCTAGGCCTAGTCCGAGGGCCACCTGGTCTTTCGGGTTGCTCCGGTCGCTGTGGCCGGTCACACCGCCCTGGACCTGGAGCCAGTTGAATGCTGCCGGAGTATCCGCGGCCACCAGGGCGCCGGAGGCCAGGACGAGGGTGAGAAGGACGAGATGCGTGCGCATGGAGGCTCCTGAAGACGCGCCCGGAGGGCGCATGGGATATGGGAAGGGCCCCCGGCCAAGGACGGAAGGGCTGTGGCGGCCTGGGGCCGCTCACAGCCCCGGGCACACCCGCCGGGGATGTGGACGGCCAAGGTCAGTCGTTGCGGTTGACGTTGGCGGTGAAGACTGGCGGGTGGGTGGGCTGCTGGCCCTGCGGGCCAGGCTCGGGCGTGATGGAGATGGAGAACCGGCGGTACGGCGACTCAGTGTCGAGACTGCCCACCAGGTTGTCGGACAGGGTCAGGGCGCCGATGTTCTGGATGGGCCGTTCCGGCTGCTGCAGCCAGACCACGTAGACCGTCGCATCCGTCTGCACCTTGTATGCGGGCGCCAGATGCTTGACGCGGATGGCCAGCCGGGTGTTGCCGTTGTCGCCTGCTGTTGCCTTGACGGTCCCTTCGCTCGCGGGAACGTCGGATGCGGAATTCATCGAGGTGGGACTGGTGCCCCAGGATTTGATCGTGGAGCACCCGAACTGCAGGGCCCCCAGGATGCCGACCGCTGGGACCAGGATGGCCAAGACGCCGGTACGGATGCTTCGATTGGGCAGGTTCATGTTCGACTCCTCGTAGGTTGAGATAAGGGCAGTTTTGCTACCAAAACTGTTTTCCCCGGTTCCGGATCAGCCTTGACCCAGTTGGGACGGCGTAGGGAATGGAGGAGCAACGGTGTCAGG
>PLUC01000035.1 GCA_003165415.1 Holophagaceae bacterium | reverse complement strand
GTGATGCTTGTGTCATATTGCGTCTCCCATGGTAGGGCTTTGGGTTTCCGTAGGCAGATGGCAGGTTCGAGCAACTCGCTCCAGGCAAGCCTCCCGCACATCCTGCGGGAACGGAATGCATACTCGGCCGGCCGCGCCTCGTCTCGCATTAATCACCTTCCTTTCGATCCATCCATAAACGGTTTGCTCTTTGATTCCCAACTCCGCCGCCACCTCCCCAACCGTCCGTTCATCCGGGCCAAGCTTCAGGCAGGGTTGCGGGATCTGCAAGGTGTGCCTGAGCCACAGGACCGACCTCGCGCTGAACTGCCGCCCTCTGTAGGTCTTTAGTCCCCGAGCTGTCAAAACCTCCGCAACCTCCCCATTGGGCCGGTCTGTGTGGCGTTGGAGGATTTCGAGAACCTCAGATGACGCTCGGCCGTGCTTGGATGGCCTGTCCACTATCACCTCCTCCGTGGCTCCCGATCGCCAATGAATTCCTATCAGGATGGTGTCGTCCGGGGATGGCTTTGAGATGAGCGTGACGTCGGCCACCAGGGCCCGAAGGATCCGCTTGCGGTCCCTGCAGGTGGTCGTTGACGCCGCCCACAGACCACGAAAATTCTCAACCAGGGCCTCCAGTTCCTCACGGGGAGGAAGGACAAGCCTTCCCTGCCAGGAGGCCGCCTGAGCGGCCTCGGCCTCTGCCAGGACCTGGAGCTTCTCCTCCCAGCGGTGTTCTAGGGTCCTGGCTACCAGCCGGTTCTCCGGCTCGCACTGGCTGAAGGCCCGTTCGGCTCGTCCTGCCTCATACCGGGCCCGCTCGACCTGCAATTCCAAGGCCCTGCTCCGGGAAGCTTCTCGCGTATGAACCTCCTCCGCCGCTGCCAATGCCAACTGAACCTCCTCCCTGGAGACGGCCGCCAGGACTCGCTTGACGACTTCTCCATCCACGATCTCCGCTCTAACGGACCGACACCCATTCGTCTTGGCATGGTCAGCCCGGGAGTGGGTGCAATCGTAGACTGGCTGTCCGAATGGGTAATTGGTCGCCATGGCCCTCCCGCAGGCCCCGCAGAACACTATCCCTTGGAGGAGAGCAGAGCCTTCACGGGGCGGCCGTGCACCGTTGCGGTTGTCGTTGGCAGCCAGTCGCTTCTCGTTGGCCAAAAAGTTCTCCCAGGTCACATAGGCGTCATGATGACCCGGAATGACCACGGGCCACTCCTGCCGCGGCCGCTTTCCGGTCTTCGTTCGTAGGCTCCCGTCAGGGTTGACGCTGCGCTGGGAATGGCAACGGCCGTACACGTATACCCCGGCATAGGCAGGATTGGACAGGATCTGCACCGCCCTGGCATGGGTCAATGGTCCCCAACGAATATCTCCCCCCAAAGCGCCCCCAAAAACCCTGTGCGGGAAGGGCCTGCCCTTGAACAGGCCCACGACGCCATATGCGGAGCCCGCTATGTCGAAGGCGGCGAAAACCCCTGCGACAGCGGAGCAGACCTCCTCGCTCGGGTCCATGACAACCCTCTTGTCCACATCGTGGACATAGCCTACCGGCAGGCGAAATCGAAGGTCGCCACGCCTGGCTGCCGCCCGTTTCGATTCCTGGAGGCGCCCGGCAAGAATATAGAGTTCGGCCTCGGACATGGTTCCCTTCAGACCCAGAAGCAGCCGATCGTTGAAGCTCTGGAGATCGTATACCCCATCGGCATCTATGACGAGGGTCCCCGTGAGGCTGCAGAATTCCAGCAGCCGTTGAAGGTCCGCGGAACTGCGGGCAAGCCGTGAAATCTCCAGCCCAAAGATCGCACCTGTCTCGCCAAGGCATACCCGATGCACCAGATCCTGGAAGCCCAGCCTGCCCGAGGCGCTGCGGCCTGAAATACCCTGATCTGCGTCGATAACCAGAATCTGTTCCGGGTCCCATCCAAGCCGCTTGGCTTCTTCGGTCATGCCGTATTGCCGCGCGGTGGACTCCTGGTTGCCCCGGACCTGGGCCAGACTCGATTGCCGGACGTACACAATCGCTAAACGGTCTAGGTGGCTGCGGGTGATCTTGCTCTGGTTGCTTGTCATGACTGACGCCTCCCGCCCGGACCGCCGCCAGTAGCATGTTCGCCACAGGCATCACCAGGTCGGCAATCCAGGCATCCATTACCATTCAGTCCAGTTCCCCCCTGGCTAACAGTTCCACGTTGATCGCCGAGATCTCGGCCAGGGCTTCCTCGATCCGGCCCGTCACATCTACCCTTCGCTCCACTTCCAGCACGGCCTCGGCCGGCACATATACCATCCCTTTCCGAACCTCGTTGTGGACAGCGAGGTACACGTATGGCCCATGGGGATCTCCGTGCGCACACCTGCACCCTGGCTTTCCGCATCGCCGGAATTGTCGCTGAAGGCTTCCGCGAAGGGCCCCTTCCGCACTGGGGAGCTGGTCTACCAAGTCCGTACGCCGTGCCCGCAGTTGAGCTGCGGTCAGGCTGCTGAGGGAGGTTGTCTTGTGTATCATCTATATACAAGTTTAGGTCCCTCCCCTTGACAGTCAAGGCCGGCAGCCATTCCTTTCAACAGCTCCAGGAGTCCGGCCAGGGTTTCCACGGTCAGTGGTCCCGGCGCGGGGGGAGTGCCGCGGTCCGTGAAGGATGCCGGCAGGCTGAAACAGCCCAGCTTTCCGGCGTCACAGAGGTACACAAGCCCCCCTCCCTTGCTGCGCCGCTGCTGCAGGATCTCGACCCTTTGCCCCATCAGCGGGTGGAACGGATGGGTCACGAGGAGGATATAGGAATCCCGACTACGTTTCGACGCAGTATGGATGGAATATCGTGATGATGGTGGAACGGCGGGTGTAGCGCTCCTCCATGAGCTTGAAAAAGATGTTGGATTGCTCCGGTTTGACGTTCAGGTAGCCCAGCTCGTCGATGACCAAAAGTGGAAATGCGGCCAATTTGTTGATGAGCTGGCGCGAGGAGCGGTCTGCCAGGGAGGCGTACATCTCGTCGAACAGGTCCTGCGCCTTGATGAACAGGCCCCGGTGGCCGTTCTGCAGGGCCTTGAGCAGGATCCCCGAGG
>PLUC01000169.1 GCA_003165415.1 Holophagaceae bacterium | reverse complement strand
GCCTTGCGGGCGATGTCGCCGATGGGTGAGCTGGAACAGGACCGTGACGACCTGGCGCCTCGATCCACTTGAGAAGACCATCGCGGACAAGGTAGACCGGATGTGTAAAGTTCCGATGCTCGTGCTGGACGACTTGGCCCGCGAACAGAAGAAAGATTTCGACACCGACCGCTGTTGCGCCGCTTTGGATCTGATCGTTTCCACCCGTGACGCAGAGCATCGCCCCATCTGGTGGACCTCCAACCTGCAGGGTGCCGCCCTAGACGACCGCTACGGTGTGGCCCTGATGCGGCGCTTACGACGGCTCAACCCGGAGCTGGGCCCCCTCGGCCTCAACATCATGCAGTAGGCCAGGGCTTACCGTGTGGGACTGCACCCCTGCTCACCATGCCCATGAACGTCATCAAGAGGTGAACGATGACCACCAAGCCCATCCCCAGCACGCACGCCCAGCCTTCTGTGGCGACATCCCCGGCCAAGGCTGTCGTCGCTCCCCCGGACACTGGCCAGAGTGGCCCCCCCTTCCCCCGTCCCTCGAACGCAGCCATCGAGATCGTAACCAGCGCCGGATGGCAGGACGTTGATCCAGCAACCACCATCACCAGCACCACCTCGGCCGCGCCGAGAAAGGAGAAATCCAATGACTATTCCGACCCAAGGACTCAACACCTTCAACTTCAGCAACCGCCTCGTGCGGACCGTCATCGATCCCAACGGCGACCCCTGGTGGGTCGCCAAGGACGTGCTTACCTCGCTGGAGTTCTCAGAATCCTCCCTCACCAACGTGGCCAAGATGGTCGCCCACGTCCCCGAGGACTGGAGGGGTCGGTATCGGATCCCGACCTCCTCCGGCGACCAGGAAGTGATCACCCTCAGTGAACAAGGGCTGTACTTCTTCCTCGGTCGGAGCGACAAGCCGGCCGCCCTGCCCATGCAGCGGTGGGTGGCTGGAGAGGTCCTACCCGCCATCCGCCAGACCGGTACCTTCTGCGTCCAGCCCAGGTTCCTGACCCTCAACGACGTCTCCCTGGCCCAGACCCAACTGACCATCAAGCGGGACCTCCAGTTCGAGAACCTATTCCAACAGCAGGGGGCCATGTCAGCCCAGTTGGATGAGATCAGCAGGCGGGTGAGGCCCACAGCCTACTCCCAGCGCGACCTGAAGCTGGATCAAAAATTCGTTCTCTTCCAAGAAACCGCCCGCCTGCTGGGCACCGGACCCAGAAGGTTGTACATATTCCTAAGGGAGCATGGCATCCTGGGCAATGACGTCGCCATGTGGAATCGGCCAGTTAAAAAGTACGTCGACCAAGGGTATTTCTGTTCCGGAAGCTACTGGTGCGGTGTCTATATCACAATTAAAGGTCGCATGTGGATGCACCAGAACGCCAGCATGGGCTGGCTCGACTCGATCCTGGACCGGGAAGCCCTCATAAGCAGACTCTCCCCTGCGATGGATCTGCCGCTGGCGCCGCCGCTCAATTTCGAATCCAAGCTCCGCTGACCCTGATGGCCCAGATGTGGGTGGCTACATTGGCCGTCTGCATCTGGGCTTGGTTTGTATACGAGGACCCGGTTCAGTTCCACTGGCCGGCATAGGTGCTGAGGGAGATCAGCAGTGGAGGGCGCGTTAATTAGGATCGGGAGGACGTCAAGGGCCCCGTGGTCAGCCACTCCCTCACCCTCGTGCCCTTGTATGCGTCCGGCGCGACCCGGCATTGCGCCATACTCGGGTGGGGCGCTTCGCCGCCCTTCCTGATCCGGCGGGAAGCTCGCTGCACAGCACGGAGCGTGGACCATGGCACCAAGGAAGTATCCGTAGGCGTCTGCATCGGCCGGAGTGGGTCGCGATGGTTCCAACAATCCGATCGGCCTATACTAGACACCCCAGGATTCCCAGGACGGCACCACCCACCGCCCCAGTGCGTCCTCCATCAGCCACCGGGCGATGCTGAGCTCGCCCGGAAGCTCGGGCAAGTCGTCCAGTTGGAACCACCGGGCGTCCTCGATCTCGGCGGGGTCGGGGCGCGGTTGAAATCAAAGTGCCTTTCAACCACAACACCTGGGCGAACGCGGTGAGTGATTTCCAGCTCAAGCCCGACAAGACCATCGACGACGTCCTGACCGAACCCGGGGTGGTCGCCACCTTCGCCTCCAACTGCTGGCGGTACGACGGCGAGGCGAGCCCCAACGGCGGCCGGCGCGACTTGCGCGTGGACACGAAAGTGCGCCTGATCCCCACCGCTTCCATCCAGGCGCCCACGCTGCTCATCGTGGGCGACAGGGATCCCGCGGTCACGGTCCCCCTGTGTGAAGAAGCTCTGAAGACCCTGAAGGGCGAAGGCTCACAGCTCAAGGTCATCCATGGGGCGGCGCACGCGATGATGATGGAAAAGCCTCATTACAAAGAGTTCCGGGAGTCCGTCCTCGCGTTCCTGAAATAGCCGTCTCCCACTCTTGGTTCAGGCCACGATGGCGGACGGGACCGTGAACGCCCGCTGGACCCGTCCCATGGCCATGGGCAGGATCAGTTCCCCCGGACGGCCCAGGGGCCGGCCCCCGGCATCACTGAGGAGCACTGACACCCCTTCCTCCCGAACCCTGTCGCGCAGTACGGCTTCCAGCCGCTCGACTTGCTCCGGCGCCAGGCGCGCGAACGGTTCGTCCAGCAGCAGCAGCTTGGGCCGCGGCGCCAACGCGCGCGCCAGCACCAGCATCCAGCCCTGTTCTGCTTTCAGGTCGAGGACCCTTCGCTTGGCCAGCCGCTTCATCCCGCTCCGCTCCAGCAGTTCCTCCAGCCGGCGGTCCCGGGCCGGCGGGGGCCAGTCGGGCAGCGCCCTGGCCAGGACCGCGTGGACGGTCTGGTGCCGCGACAGGGTGTCCTCGCTGAACACCGCGCTCACGGAGCGGTCGAGGGTCTCGATGATGGCGGCGCCGTCCCGGTGGAACCAGATCCGGCCATCCCCGGCGATGAGGCCCTGGTCGGGACGCTGGCGGCCCGACAGGATGCGGAGCAGGGTGCTCTTGCCGCTGCCGGGAGGCCCGACGAGGAAGTTGATCCGTCCGCGCTTCAGGTTCAGCCTGAACGCGGCCTGGACGGGAGGGGCATCGGGACGTTGCTTGAGGATTTCGGTCTGGAGGAACATGGCGGATCCTGGATGTAGCGATGGGTGGGGGAAGGGGATGGCCGGCACGATCCGCGAGACAGGGCTCACGCCCGCCTGCTGCTCCTGGGGGATGGCTGCCCCCGGATTCCGGACCGGCCGGGGTTATGGGACCTGGGCCAGCGCCCGCTCCAGGTCGGTACACAAGTCCCCGGGGTCCTCGAGCCCCACGGAGAACCGGAAGATCCCGTCGCCGGCGAAGCGCCGGTAGGAAGCTTCCGCCTCGCCGTCCAGGGTGAAGGAGGTGCGCAGCATGTCCTCGGTGGCCAGGTAGAACAGCAGGCTGCGGTGATGGCCCAGGGACACGGCGTAGTGGATCACCTGCAGCCGGTCCGCCAGGACCCGGGCCGCCGCGGGCCCGTCCGCCACCTGGAAGGTGAGCATGCCGGAGAAGTTGTCCATCTGCCTCCGGGCCAGGTCGTGCTGGGGGTGGGAGGCCAGGCCCGGATAGATCACCCGCTTCACCTTGGGGTGTCCTTCAAGGAAGGCTGCCACGGCGGCGGCGCCTTCCTGGTGCGCCCTCATGCGCAGGGACAGGGTGGCCAGGCCCCTCATGATCAGCCAGGCGTTGAAGGGGCTCAGGATGCCTCCAGTGCGGATGGCCACGCCCTTCTTGATCTCGGCCAGGGCGGGCCGGGAGCCGAGGATCGCCCCGCCGATGGCGTCGCCGTGGCCGCCCAGGTACTTGGTGAGGGAGTGCAGCACGAAATCGGCCCCCAGCCGCAAAGGCCGGGTGGCCGCCGGCGTGGCGAAGGTGGAATCCACCGCGAACAGGGCCCCCGCCTCCCGGGCGATCTTCGCCACGGCGCCGAGGTCGGTGAGCCTGATCAGGGGGTTGGCCGGCGTCTCCGCATAGATGAGCCGGGTGTTTCCGCGCACGGCGGCCTGGACCTTGCTGGGATCGGACATGTCCACCTTGGTCACTTCGATGCCGAGCCGGGGCAGGAAATCCCTGGAGAACTCGGCCGTGGCCGCGTAGGTCACGTCGCTGATCACCAGATGGTCGCCGGGCCTCAGCGCGTGGAAGAACAGCGCGGTGATGGCGGCCATGCCGCTGCCGAAGGCGATGCAGGCCTCGGCCTCCTCCAGGGAGGCGAGCTTGCGCTCCAGCTGGTCCACGGTCGGGTTGCCCCAGCGGGTGTAGATGAAAGGGGTCGCCTCGCCGAAGTCCTCCGCGGAGAAGGATGCCCCCGGATCGGTCACGAAGGTGGTGGACATGACGATGTTCGGCGCGGAGGCGCCGGTGGCGGGATCCGGGGCCTCGCCCGCATGGATCGCCCTGGTGCTGAAGCCCAGTTCCCGTGGTTCCTGTCCCATGTCCTTTTCCCTCGAGTCTATGCTATCCCCCCATCACCGGCAGCGCATCGCGCCGGACCCGCTGCAGGAAGAGCCGGGTCCGTTCCTGGCTGGTCTGGTCGAACACCTGCCTGGGGCTGCCCGCCTCCACCACGACCCCTTCGTCCATGAACGCGACGTGGTTGGCCACCTCCTGGGCGAACGCCATCTCGTGGGTGACGACGATCATGGTCATGCCGTCCCTGGCCAGCCCCTTCATCACATCCAGCACGCCGCCGACCATTTCAGGATCCAGCGACGAGGTCGGCTCGTCGAACAGGATCACCTCCGGGTCCATGGCCATGGCCCGGGCGATGCCCACCCGCTGCTGCTGCCCGCCGGAAAGCTGGGAGGGGAAGTAATGGATGCGGTTGCTCAGCCCCACTTTGTCCAGGCAGAGGGCGCTCCGTTCCCGGGCCTCTCTGGGCGGGAGCCCCTTCACCACCACCAGTCCCTCCATCACGTTCTCGATGGCGGTCTTGTTCCGGAACAGGTTGTAGTTCTGGAAGACCATGGTGGTCTTCCGGCGCAGCGCCGCGATCTGCGCCTGGTGCACAGCGGCGGTGTCGACCTCGAGGTCGCCGACCCGGATGGTGCCCCGGTCGGCCCGCTCAAGGTAGTTGATGCAGCGGAGCAGGGTCGATTTGCCGGAGCCGCTGGGCCCCAGGAGCACCACCACTTCGCCCTTCTTCACCTCCAGGTCGATGCCCTTGAGCACCTGGTTGTGGTGGAACGCTTTCCGGATCCCATCCAGTTTGATCATGACGGCCTCACTGCGGACAACCCCTCGAAGCGCCGCACCCGTTTCTCGGCGACCGCCACCAGGCGTTCGATGATGATGCAGATGGCCCAGTAGACCAGCGCCACCGCAACGTATACCTCGAAGAAGCGCAGCCCGCGCGCCCCCAGGATCTTGGCCTCGCCCATCATCTCCACCACCGAGATCATGAAGGCCAGCGAGGTGTCCTTGACCAGGGCGATGACCGTGTTGCCCAGGCTCGGCAGCGCCACCGCCAGCGCCTGGGGCAGCACGATCCGCTGCATGCCCTTCAGGGGGGTCATCCCCACCGACAGGGCGGCCTCCATCTGCCCCTTGTCGATGGCCAGGATGGCGGCGCGGATGGTCTCGGACAGGTAGGCCGCGACGTTGAAGGTGAAGGCGAAATAGATGAAGACGATGGCCGGGATCTGGCTCACGTCCAGCTTCCACCCGTACCGGGTCTGCAGCCAATCCACCACCAGGGGGATGCCGTAGTAGGACAGGTAGATCTGGACCAGCATCGGGGTGCCGCGCGCGAACGACACGTAGGCGGCCGCGAGCTGGCTCAGCCCCGGAACTCGGTAGATCCGCGCCAGCGCCACGGCGAGGCCCACCACCAGGGAGGCCAGCATGGCCACACCGGTGATCTTCAGGGTGACCGGGATGACCCTGGCCAGTTCCGGGAAGGTCGAGAGGAAGAACGTGAAGTCGAAGATATTGCCCATGCGCTGTGCCTTTCCGCCCGGGAAGCCCCGCCTCGGGGGGCGGGGCCGTCCGGGCGCCGTTGGACGCTACTTAGTGAAATCAGCCCCGAACCATTTCTGGGAAAGCTTGACCAGGGTGCCGTCCTGCTTGATCGCCGCCAGGCCCTGGTTGAACTTCCGGGCCAGGGCCTCGCCCTGCGGGTCCTTGCGGAAGACGAAGAAGGAGGGTTCGAAATCCAGGGGCTGGCCCACGACCTTGACGTTGGTGCCGAGCTTCTTGGCGTTGTAGCCCACGGTCAGGCGATCGTTCACGGTGGCGTCCAGCCGGCCGGCTACGATGTCCTGCAGCACGGTCGTCAGGTTCCCATCGTAGTACTTGATAAGGATGAGGTTGTCGTTCTTCTGGTTGTAGTCGTCCAGGTGCTTGGTGTAGTTGCTGCCCACACCGGTGCCCACCTTCAGGCCCTTGAGATCCGCGTAGCCGTTGCTGAAGCTCCCGGGCCGGTCGCCGCGGACGATGA
The DNA here is from genome assembly GCA_003165415.1 of Holophagaceae bacterium. GTDB lineage: Bacteria > Acidobacteriota > Holophagae > Holophagales > Holophagaceae > Mesoterricola. The sequence continues at coordinate 12,761 of PLUC01000169.1, read as the reverse complement.
TCTGGGCGCCGGAGACCAGGTAGTCGTCGGAGAAGGTGTACTTCTGGGCGCGCTGAGGGTTCTTGGAGATCTGGTTGGCCACCAGGTCGAACTTCCTGGAGTCCAGGGCCAGGAACATGCTGTCCCAGGGGGTGGGGACGAACTTGACCTCGAGGTTGACCCGGCGGGCGATCTCCTGGACCACTTCCACGTCGTACCCGGTGATCACCCCCTTCTCGTCCAGGAAGGTGAAGGGCGCGTAGACCCCCTCGGTGCCGACGGTCACCCCTGGCTTCGGGGCCGCGGCGGACAGGGTCCCCAGGATGCTGCCGGCGGCCAGCGCCAGGGTCTGGAGGGTCTTGACGATTTGTCGTTTCATGGTTGTTTCTCCTTGGAAAAGGGTTGGAATGCGCTGCAACGGGGCCGGGTCAGCAGGACTTGTTCACGGACGGGCCTCCTTTCTAGCAGCCGCTGGGGAGCTTGCTCCCTTGCGGCTGCTTGTGCCCCGTACGGACGCCTCAGCACGACGGGACCCAGCGGTGCTAGCCATGGGAAAAGGTCTCCACGGGCCTTCCCAGCGACCCGTAGATCTCGCCGGAATGGTCGCTTACCCCGGGGATCCCCACGGCGTCCGCCCGGCAGTGCTGGCAGTGGCGGAACACCGGGAGATGGCCCTCCGCGGCGGTGCGGGCGGCGTGGAGGTCGGCGCAGGAAGGGGCCTGGAGCCCGGAGAACGCCCCCTGGGGCAGGAGCGGGATGAGGTTGAACATCCAGGCCCCGGCCTCCTTGACCGCCCTGGCGGTTTCCGCCACCTCGTGGTCGTTGACGCCGGGGATCAGCACCATGTTCACCTTGACCAGCAGGCCCGCGGCGGCCGTGGCCCGGATGCCGGCCAGCTGGCGCATGATGAGCGGCCCGGCCCCCGCCGCGGCGTCCAGCCTCCGGCCGCCCAGGGCCACCGTGGCGACGACCCGGGCCACGGTCCCGGGGGTGATCCCGTTCACGGTCACGGTCAGGGTGGAGACGCCCACGGCGAGGAGTTCGGGCAGCCGCTCTTTCAGCAGGAGCCCGTTGGTGCTCAGGCACTTGATCAGGCCGGGCTGGAGCTGGTGCACGATCCGGAAGGCCTGGACGGCATGGTCCGTGGCCAGCGTGTCGCCCGGGCCGGCGATCCCCACCACCGAGATCTCCGGGCACAGCTCCAGGGCCCGGGCCAGGACGCCGGGCACCTGCGCCACGGGCAGGATGCCCCGGCTCACGCCCGGGCGCTCCTCCACGCCGTTGAAGCCGCGCTGGCAGAACCGGCACTGGAGGTTGCAGGCGGGCGAGACCGGCAGGTGCAGCCGGCCGTTGCGCAGCTCCGGTCCGCCGCCCAGGCAGGGGTGCCGTCTCACCAGGTGCGAGAAATCCATGTCTCCTCCCTTCCCTGTTGCCGCGTTCACCGATAGGTGGCCAGCACGCGGTCGTAGATGTCCTCGATGAGCCGGAGCCCGCCCCGGAAGCCCAGGTAGCCGGTGGTGAGCACCAGCCGGTAGGGAGAGGGCGCGCTGGCGGACAGGAAGTCCAGGCCCTTCTCCTGGGCCAGCAGCTTGTCCCAGCCGCTGCCGATCAGCAGGCCCCGCCCCGGATGGCTGAGCCCGCGGATGACCTCCTGGGCCCTGCCCGCGTCGGGATCGAAGGTGACCGGGATGTGGCGCTTGCCGGCGGCGGAAGCCAGCTCGGCGCGGATCCCCGCCTGGAATACTTCCGGCGTGTTGTCCACCACGAACTGTTCGCGGGGCGTTATCCCCACCTCGTGGAGCAGGAACTTGGCCATGCCCAGCACGTACGAGGCGTCGTGGATGACGTGGACGTAGCTCGGCAGACCGTAGCGGAACTCCAGCAGGAAGGTGGCGAGGGTGTCGATCTCCTCGTAGAACGCCCGTTCCTCGCCGGCCACGAAAGCCTCCGTCCGGGCCCGGTCCAGCCCGGCGAACTCGGCCACCCCGTTCAGGAACCGGACGGTCTCGTTGCTGCCGATGGGGATGTGCGGGAAATGGTAGAAGGGCTGGCGGTACTTCTCCTGCAGGTGCTGCACGATCTCCAGTCCGGCCCAGGGCGATACCAGGATGTTGAACCCGGCCTCGGGGATCCGCTGCCACTCCTCGACCCCGCCGGACTCGGGCCCGAACAGGATATTGGCCCGCAGCCCGATCCCTTCCAGCAGCCGCTTGAGCTCGCTCAGGTTGCCCTTCCAGAAGGGGTCCTGGTAGGGCAGCGAGGCGAATACGTTCACCGTCAGGGGCTCTCCGGTCCGGCCCCGGGCGAAGCGGTCCACGTACTGGTCGATGATCGCGTTCACCACGTGGGAATGGCTCACGAAGTTGTTGCACTTGAAGCCCGGGGTCTCCACGTGGACGATGGCCCTGCCCTGCTCCTGGAAATCCCTGACCACGCGCCCGGCGTCGTCCCCGACGATGCCCGCGGTGCACCCGGTGAGGACCACCTGGAGGTCGGAGTCCAGCACCTGGCAGGAGCCCTGGATGAGCCTGCGCAGCTTCTCCTCGCCGCCGAAGACCACTTCGTTCTCGCCGGAGTTGGTGCAGGGGGCGGTGCTGCCGCCGGCGTAGCCCTTGGCGCGCTCGAAGAAGCCCGAGACCATCATGCCGCAGCCAGGGCCCGAATGGAGGATCGGCACCGCCCGGCGGATGGCGGTCACGGTCTGCATGGCGCCGATGGCGCAGGTGTAGCGCTCCTGCTCAAGGATGGACGACACGGGGCTTTCCTTCCAGGAAGTGGTGGGGGTCCTGGCGGAGCCACCAGTCGGTGTAGGGATTGACCGCGTGGCGGGCCAGGTTCTTCACGAACTCGTCGTTCTCCATGGTTTCCAGGATCCGTTCGGCGTAGTTCACCAGGCCCTGGTAGCCCATGCCGAAATGCTCGTCGCCCACCAGGAGGGAGGGGATGCCCAGCCTGGCGCCCCAGAGGGTCATGCCGCCGTGCCGGGCCAGCAGGATGTCCGGGCGTTGGCGCCTGAGCACGTTCACCAGCTCGAACTCCTGCTTGTTGCAGACGCTGTATCCGGGGATGTCGCCGTAGTCCCGCACCACGGCCTGGAGGCTGTCGGAGGCTTCGGCGCCGTTGTCGTAGACCGGGTCGTGGTGGAACACCGCCGCGCCGGCCACGTCCATCCCCAGCTCCCTCAGGATGGCCACCAGCGCGTGGCCATGGGCGGCCCCGGCCGTGACGAAGGCGCGCCTTCCCTCAAGCCGGGAACGCAGCTCGGCGATGCGCGGCAGCCAGGCTTCCCGCTCCTCCCGGAGCAGCGTCTCCACCTGCGCCTGCCGGCCGGTGATCCGCCCCAGTTCGCGCCACCAGCGGTCCGTGGCCAGGGAGCCGTAGGGCGGCGGCACCTTGATCTCCGGGACTCCGTGCACCTGCTCCAGCGCCGCGCCCAGGTAGGAGCCCAGGGTCGCGCAGACCTGGAGGGTGGCGGCCGCCTCGGCGGACTGGGCGATGCCCGCCACCGTGGCGTACGGGGTGATGTAGTTGGGCCGGAGCCCGATCCGGGCCAGCAGCCCGGTGAAGCTGTCGGCGCCCCAGAAGTTGATGATGTTCACCAGGTCGGGCTGTCTGCGCACGGCGGGCGGGATGAGCTTGCGGGCGATGCCGTGGTAGCCCGCGTCGAAGCCCGAGGTCCAGATCTTCGAGCGGAAGCCTTCGCAGAAGATGGCCACCACCGGCACCCCCAGCTCCGCCTCCGCTTCGTTGGCCACCCCCTCCACGTCGTCGCCGATGATGCCGGAGGCGCAGGTGGTGATGATGAAGATGGCCTTTGCGCCGGTCCTCCCGTGGACCTGGCGGATGGCCTCGGCCAGCTTGCGGTTGCCGCCGAAGACCGTGTCCTCCTCGTCCAGGTTGGTGCTGAAGATCCGGCGCTGGGTGGGCTGCTGCAGGCCGCGGTGCACGCCGTTCACCCGGTAGGTGAAGGCGTATTCGTGCAGGCAGCCGCTGCAGCCCACCGGTCCGTGGCTGATCACGGCGGCGTCCTGGATCAGGATCACGGTGCAGGCGGCGTTGCTGGTGGAGCAGCCCAGGCACTGGCTGAAGGTACGGTTGCGTTCGCAGAGGGATCCGCCGCGGGAGCAGCCCACCAGGCCGGAAGCGCTGCCCTCGAACCCGGTGATGGAGCCGAGCCGGTGCTCCCGGACTTCGACCTGCGGGTTGCCCAGATTGACGATGCTCATGGGGTGGGATCCTCGAAGGTGAAGGGCCCCCGGGGGAGAGCCCCGGGGGCCGGATCGGCTACTTGAAGGCCGGGACGACGGCCACGCCGTACTTCTGCTTGATGAAGTCCTTCACGTCCTTGCTCTGGAGGGCGGCCACCAGCTTCTGCACCTCGGGCCTGGTCTCGTCGCCCTTGCGCACCACGATGTCGTTGGCGTAGGGGGAATCAGCGCCTTCCCGGAAGAGGGCGGTGTTGGGGTCGATCTTGGCTTCCAGGATGATGTTGGTGTTGATCACCGCGCCGTCCAGGTCGGGCAGCGAGCGGGGCAGCTGGTAGGCGTCCACTTCGATGAACTTGAAGTGCTTGGGGTTCTCGGCGATGTCCACCGGGGTGGCGGAGAAGGTGGTGATCCCCGGCTTCAGCTTGATGAGGCCCTGGGACTGCAGCAGCACCAGCGCCCGGTACTCGTTGGAGGGATTGTTGGGGATCCCGATCTTGGCGCCGGCCTTGAGCTGCCCCTTGGACTTGATCCGGGTGGAGTAGAAGCCGATGGGCTCCACGTGGATGGCGCCGGCCACGGCGAAGCTGTAGCCCTTCTCCCGGGAGACCGCGTTGAGGTAGGGCACATGCTGGAAATAATTGGCATCGATGGACTTGTCAGCCAAGGCCGGATTGAGCTGGGATTCATCGTCCAGGATGACCACCTGGAGATCGACGCCCTGCTGCTTAAGCTTGGGCTTGATGAATTCCAGGATCTCGGAGTGGGGGACCAGGGCGGCGCCCACCTTGAGGGCGGCGGCCTTGGCCGGGGTCAGGATGGCGGCCAGGACGATGGCGCCGGCCAGGAGGGACAGTTTGCGCAGAGAAGTCATGATGGGTTTCCTTATGGGTTTGGGGGTTGCAGGGTGAGTCGGCGGGACGAGCGTCGGGCCAGGGTCAACAGCGCTCATTCATAGACATGCCTCCTTGTTCCGATGCGTTTGGCCACCCGGTTGCCGGTCAGCTGGATGGCCATGACCAGCAGGATGAGCAGCGCGACCGTGGCGAACATGATGTCGGTGCGGAACCGCTGGTAGCCGTAGCGGATGGCCAGGCTGCCCAGCCCTCCGGCGCCGATGCAGCCAGCGATGGCGGTGAGGCCCAGGGTGGAGATCAGCACCAGGGTGGTGCCCCGGACCAGGGAAGGCAGGGCCTCGGGGACCAGGACCTTGCAGACCATGGCCCAGGGGCCGGTGCCCATGGCCAGGGCCGCCTCGATCTTGCCTTTCTCCACTTCCTTGAAGGCGTTCTCGGTGACCCGCCCGATGAACGGGGCCATCTCCACCGACAGCGGCACCAGGGCGGCCGTGGGCCCCAGGGTGGTGCCCACCAGCAGGCGCGAGAGCGGCAGCAGCAGGATGATCAGGATCAGGGAGGGGAACGACCGGCCCATGTTCACCACCGCGCCCAGCCAGCGGTTGATCCGGGGCGACTCCACCGCGTGGCCTTTGGAGGTGATGGTGAGCACCGCGCCCAGGGGCAGGCCGATGGCCGTGCCGATGGCGGCGGCCAGGAAGGTCATGTAGAGGGTGTCCCCGAGGCCCGTCAGGAGCATGGAGGTGAGCTGGTTCATATGCCGCCCGCGTCGGTGAACAGGCGCCCCTCGCGGAAGCCCCGGGAGATCTCCACCAGCCGCTGTCCGGCCGCGCTCCTGGGGTTCTGGAGCACCTGGCCCACCTCCCCCTCTTCCATGATCTGGCCCGCTTCCAGCACGGCCACCCGGTTGCAGAGCACCCGCACCACGTCCATCTCGTGGGTGACGAAGGCGATGGTCAGCCCCGTGCCCACATTGATGTCCTTGAGCAGCTGGAGGATCGACCAGGTGGTCTCGGGATCCAGCGCGGAGGTCGCCTCGTCGCTGAGCAGGACGCGGGGATCGTTGGCCAGCGCCCGGGCGATGGCCACCCGCTGCTTCTGGCCGCCAGACAGCTGCCCCGGGTAAGCCCTGAGCTTGTCGGAAATGCCCACCAGGCCGGCCAGCTCCGCGACCCTGGCCTGGATCCGCTTGCGGCCCGCCTTGGCGATTTCCAGCGGGTAGGCGATGTTGTCGTGCACCGTGCGCGCGTCGAACAGGTGGAAGTGCTGGAAGATCATGCCGATCCTCTGCCGCAGGGCGCCGAGCCGGGTCCGGTCCAGGGCCGTGGTCTCCTGGCCGTCCAGGACCACGGTGCCCGAGTCCGGGCGTTCCAGCAGGTTGAGGCAGCGCAGCAGGGTCGACTTGCCGGATCCGGAAAAGCCGACGATGCCGAAGATGTCCCCCTTCCGGATGTCCAGGTCGACCCCGTCCAGGGCCAGGACCTGCGCCGCCGGAGTGGCGAAGGTCTTGCGCAGGTTCCGCACCTCAATCACGGGAACTCTCCTGTCCAGCCGCGGAGGCCGCGGCTTCATCGGCGCCGCCCACGAAGATCCGGACGGCGATGCCGGCCTCCTCCAGGGCCTCCCGGCCGCAGGGGCCGATGGCGGCCACCACCACCACCGCGCAGTCCCTGACCGCGTCAAGCACCTGCTCGATGGGGCTGGCGCCCGGACTCCGGCCGCAGAAGGGGCTGGCGCTCCGCTGTTCCAGGAACTGCCGGTCCCGGTAGATGCGGAACCCATAGGACTGCCCGAAGTGCCCGGTCTCCTGGGTGCCGGGGTGCAGGGCCACTGCGATGGTCTGGGTCATGGGGTCTTCCTGGTGGAATTCGTGGAGGCGTACAGAAGCCCCGAGGCCGGAGCGATCGGTTCTGCGATCGGTCCGGCCTCGGGGGAAGGCGGAAGAAGCTTGTCGCAGGACCTAGGTGGTGGCGCCCCGACAGCGACAGGTCATGACCTGGGTCATACCTGGATGGGCAAAAGTTCTGGTCACTGGAGGAGCTCCGCGGTGATTGGAATTCTTACTAAATTGACCAACAAAGAAAGTAATGTTGCTTCAGCTCCCAGTAGACATCCTGCCGGGTGCGGTGTCAATCATTTATTTCTTTTATTACCTGTTTAGTAAGATGAACGATTTTCCAGGACCGGATGCGGGCGTATTGATATGCTTCCACTCGTAGCACATGAGCCAGATGAAGTTCTGCTGACGAAGGCTCCGTGTACCCTGGCCAGACTGCAGAAGGTGGGCACACCGGGCTCACCGTAGCACTTCCTGCAGCTCCCCGACACCCGCCGAGTGGCCTTGGTCCGCTCGGTCCGAGGGTTTCTAGATGCAACCGTACGAAAGGATTCCGCCATGCTCACATTCGGGAAACGGCTCCTGGAGGAGGTCTACCGCCCCGTGTTCAGGCGCGCCTGGCCCATCGGGGTCGGGGCCGTGGCCCTGGCGCTGGCCAGCCTCTTCATGTTCATGTACGCCAGGGCCATCGGGGTCTTCCCGCAGATGTCCATGTGGGGCAGTTCGCTCTACAATCTGGCGGGGATCAAGGTGGACGCACCGTTCCTGGCCTACCCGCTCACGCCCGTGCTGCGGGACACGCACAGCATGATCTGCTTCGGGATCGTCTTCGGCGCCGCCATCTCGGCCCTGTGCGCGGAGGAGTTCAAGCTCCGCCACGAGGACTGGCGCAGCTACCTGGCGGCTGCGGCGGGCGGGGTGCTCATGGGGCTCGGAACCGTGCTGATGCCACCCTGCAATGTCGGCGGGTTCTACTCGGCGACCATGTCGCTCTCCCTGAGCGGCCCGGTGGCGGCCCTGGGTCTGTTGCCGGGGGCCTACGTCGGCGGGCTCCTGCTTCAGTACCAGACCAGGAAGGCACTGGCCGTGTTCAGCTTCCAGGGCCTGGAGCGCGGGTCCCCGGCCCAGCTGCGGACCCCCTCCAGGCAGCCCTGGTGCGGCCTACTGCTGGCCCTGGCCCTGGCTGCTGCGGCGGCCGGCTATGCCCTGTCCGGACTCGCCAGGTGCGCGGGCCTCCTGCTGTTCGGGGCCCTGTTCGGCACCATCTTCCAGCGTTCGCGGCTCTGCTTCACCTCGGCCTTCCGGGAGATCTTTATCAGCCGCAACGGCACCGGCATGAAATGGATCCTGCTGAGCATCGCCATCGGCACCCTGGGGATGTCGCTGCTGAAGGCTAGGGGCTACATGCCCATGTCCTTCATCCTGCCGGTCGGGCTGCACACGGTGGTGGGCGGCTTCGTCTTCGGGGTGGGCATGACCATCGCCGGCGGGTGCGGCATCGGCATCCTGTGGCGCGCGGCGGAGGGCTATGTGCGGGCCTGGATCGCCATCCTCGCGGGGATGCTCACGGCCGGGAGCTGGGTGCTGATCTATGGCCACCATGTGGGAGAAGGGTGGCTGTACGGCGCTCCCGTGTCCCTGGGCCAGAAGTTCGGCTGGTTTTGGGGAACCGTGCTGGTCCTGGGCTTCCTGGCGGCCTTCTACCTTTTCATTGTCTGGATCGAGGCGGGGAAACATGCGAACGTTCAAAGCCATTGAAGTCGGGGCCAGCCATTTCGAGGTGGACCTGCGTGGCTGGGTCTGCCCCTTCCCCAAGTACGCGGTGACGGGCCTGGTTGAGAAGCTTCCGGACCAGGGCCGCCTGGATCTGCTGGTGGACTGCCCCTCGGCCCCCGAGGATGTGCCCAAAGTGGTGGAAGCCATCGGGTCCCAGGTGACCGGCGTCGTCCAGCTCGCCCCCGGCGAGTGGCGGATCGCCATCCGGAAATGACGGCGGATCCCCGGGCGCGTCTCCAGTGTCAGCCCCCTCCCACGAAACGGACGATCTCCACCCGGTCGCCGCCAGCGACCCCGCACGCGCTGAATTCGGACCGGCGGAGGACGCGGCCGTTCAGTTCCACCACGATCATCCCCGGTTGCAAACCCATGGCGGCGAGCAGCCGGGATACCGTGGTCCCCTCCTCCAGCGGCCATTCCGATCCGTTGACCATGGCCATCATGGCTGGACGCCTCCGAAAGTCTCCGACCAGTCCTTGAGCACCGGGCAGTAGCCCCTTCCCCGGATGGCGGCCTGGACCTGCTCGAGGCTGCGGTCGTCGCAGATCTCGAACTGCCCCTGGGACTCGCTCTTGGAATAGGTCCCATAGCCGCCCGGGTTGGTCTTGGAACCCGCGCTCATGCTGGTCACGCCCAGGTCGACCATGTGGTCCCTGAACCAGGGGGACTCCCGGGTGGAAAGGGCCATGCCCGCGGACTTGGTGTAGATCCTCAGGGCGAACAGCATCTGCACCAGCTCCCGGTCGGTGACGGCGCAGTGCGGCTTGAACGCCGAAGGGCACTCCCTCATGCGCGGGAAGCTGACGGAGATTTCCGTCCGCCAGTATTTCCTCATGAGGTAGGCCGCGTGGGCGCCCACATGCGCCGCCTCCAGGCGCCAGTCGGAAAGCCCCAGCAGGGCCCCGATCCCGATCCTGCGGAAGCCCGCCGCGGCGGCGCGGTCGGGCGCGTCCAGCCGCCACTGGAAATGGGACTTGCGCCCGGAGAGGTGGACCTTCGCATAGGTTTCCCGGTCGTAGGTCTCCTGGTACAGGGCCAGCCCCGTGGCGCCCGCATCCACCAGCCTCCGGTAGCCGTCGGTATCCATCGGATAGATCTCGAGGGAGACCTGGGTGAAATGCCTGCGCGCGCTGGCGACGCAGCGGGCGATGTAGTCCAGCCCGGCCCTGGCCGGGGCCTCGCCGGTCAGGAGGAGAATGGAATCGTAGCCCTGCTGCTGGATGGCTTCCAGTTCCCGCTCCACTTCAGGCCCGGTGAGGGTCCTGCGGTTGATGGCGTTGTTCCGGTTGAACCCGCAGTAGACGCATTCATTGGTGCACTCATTGGACAGGTAGAGCGGGATGTACATGCCGATGTTCCTGCCGAAGTGCCGCTGGGTGAGCGCCCTGGAGCTCAGGGCCATGGCGTCGAGCAGGTCCGCCGCCCCGGGCGAGAGCAGGGCCAGGAAGTCCTCGAAGCGGAGATCCTCACGCCCCGCCGCCACGGCCGCCTTCTGGACGTCCTCCGAAACGACCGCCCGCTTCATGGACTCGCGGTCCAACGTCAGGTATTCGTCGTGGAACATGTCACTTCACCAGCCATTCTGTGGGGGATGAGGGTTTCGCCGCGCCGCCTTGCGGCGCCAGGCCTCCCAGGAACGCGAGCCGGCCGGCCCGCACCGCCAGCTTGAACGCCTCCGCCAGGCGCACCGGGTCGCCCGAGGCGGAAATGGCGGTGTTGACCATCACCGCGCCGGCTCCCAGCTCCATGGCCCGCGCCGCGTCCGAGGGCGAGCCCAGCCCCGCGTCGATCACCACCGGCACCCCCGCCTGTTCGATGATCATCCTCAGGGTGTCCGCGGACCTCAGGCCCCGGTTGCTGCCTATGGGCGCCGCCAGCGGCATCACCGCGGCGGCCCCGGCGTCCTCCAGCTTCCTGGCCAGCACCGGGTCCGGGCCGATGTAGGGCAGCACCACGAAGCCTTCCTGCACCAGGATCCGGGTCGCCTTCAGCGTCTCATCCCCGTCCGGCCACAGGTACCTGGGGTCGGGGGTGACCTCCAGCTTCACCCAGTTGGTCAGCCCCATGCCCCGGGCGAGGCGGGCAGTGCGGACCGCCTCGTCGGCGTTCTGCGCCCCCGCGGTGTTGGGCAGGATGAAGATCCTCCCCGGGTCCAGGGCCGCGAGAATGCCGGTGTCCGGATTGCGGGGGTCCACCCGCCTGACCGCGACGGTGATAATTTCCGCCTCCGAGGCCTCGAGGCAGCGCCTCATGACCTCGTCCGAGGGGAATTTACCCGTCCCTATCATGAAACGGCTGTTGAAGGTCCTGCCGCCCAGCCTGAAAGTCTCGTCCATCGCGTCTCCTCCATCCTGTTGAAAAACGGCAGGGCGCCCGGCGGGCATTGAAAAGCCCCCTGAAGGCAGGGGGCTCAAACGACATCTCAAGCTCCCTCCGGCGGCATTACCCGCTTCAGGTTCGTAGGGTATGATCTCAGACCGCCCGGAACTGCGCGCGGCCACCCCTGCTTCTCGGCACTGGTGCTTTCCTGCCGTTCAAAGATCCTTGATCGTCCCGGGCCTGGGCCCGTGTCCCAGTTGTACTACCCGGCGGACCCGCCGGTCAAGTCCAGCAGCGCCGCCACCAGCGCATCGATGTCGCCGCGCGTGTTGTAGAGCGCCAGGGAGGGTCGGACCGAGGTCTCCACGCCGTAGCGGCGCAGGGCCGGCTGGGCGCAGTGGTGTCCCGAGCGCAGCGCGATGCCCTCCCGGTCCAGGGCGGCGCCCACATCCTCCGAGCGGAACCCCGCAAGGACGAAGGAGTGCAGGCCGGCCTTCTCGCGGGCGGTGCCGATGATCCGCAGCCCGGGGACCCGGGCCAGGCCTTCGGCGGCGTAGGCCAGCAGCTCGTGCTCGTGCCGGCAGATGTTGTCCATGCCGATCCGGGTGACGTAGTCCAGCGCCGCGCCCAGGCCCACGGCGTCGGCGATGCTGCCGGTGCCCGCCTCGAAGCGGGCGGGCGGGGCCTGGTAGACCGTCCGCTCGAAAGTGACGTCGGCGATCATGTTGCCGCCGCCCTGCCAGGGCGGTGTGGCGGCCAGCACTGCGGACTTGCCGTAGAGGACGCCGATGCCGGTGGGGCCGAACACCTTGTGTCCCGAGAACGCGTAGAAGTCCGCGTCCAGCGCCTGCACGTCCACCGGCAGGTGGGAGACGGCCTGGGCGCCGTCCACCAGCGCCAGCGCGCCGTGACGGTGGGCCATGGCGACCATCTCCCGCACCGGGTTGACGGTGCCCAGCGCGTTGGACACGTGGGCCAGCGAAACCAGGCGGGTGCGCGGGTTGAGCAGCTTCTCGTACTCGTCCAGCAGGACCTGCCCCCGGTCATCCAGGGGGGCCACGCGCAGCCTGGCCCCCTTTTCGGCGGCCAGCTGCTGCCAGGGGACGATGTTGGCGTGGTGCTCGAGCCAGGTGATGACGATCTCGTCGTCCCTGCCGAGGTGCCGGCGCCCCCAACCCTGCGCGGCCAGATTGATCGCCTCGGTGGCACCGCGGACAAAGACGATCTCCTGGGCCGAAGCGGCGTTGAGGAAACGCCGGACCTTCTCCCGGGCGCCCTCGTAGGCGTCCGTGGAACGGGCGGCCAGGGCGTGGGCGGCCCGGTGGATGTTCGAATAATCATGCCGGTAGAAGTCGGCGATGCGGTCGATGACGGCGTTGGGCTTCTGGGTGGTGGCAGCGTTGTCCAGCCACACCAGGGGCTTGCCGTGGACCCGCTGGTCCAGGATGGGGAAGTCGCGCCGGATCGAAAGGACGTCGAACGGGCCCGGGGCGGGGTCCAGCAGGGGCACCAGCTCGGGCCGGATCTCGGTGAGGTCCAGGTATGAGGGCGCCGGGGCGGGCGCCCGGTCGAGGAAGGCGTAGCCCTGGCCCGGAGGGGCGGGCGGCAGCGGGCCGCTCTGGGATTCGCGGAACAGTTCATTCGCGATCTGCGCGATGAGTCCGGAATCGAACGGCGCGGATGCCGCTCCAGGCAGGGGGACCGCCGGGAATGGGTTAGGAAGGGTCATGGGCATCACGCGTATTCATGGTAGAAGTCCAGGTCGACGTTCTCCAGCACGCCCAGGGC
>PLUC01000140.1 GCA_003165415.1 Holophagaceae bacterium | reverse complement strand
GCATCGGCCAGGCCGCCAGCATGGGCGCCCATCTCCTGGCGGCGGGCACCAAGGGCAAGCGCTTCGCCCTGCCCAGCGCACGGATCATGATCCACCAGCCCTCCGGCGGCGCCCAGGGCCAGGCCTCGGACATCGAGATCTCCTACAAGGAGATCCAGCGCCTGAAGGAGAGCCTGGCCGCGGCCCTGGCCAAGCACACCGGCCAGAACCTGAAGAAGGTCATGAAGGACATGGACCGGGACTTCTTCATGAGCGCCGACGAGGCCATGGAATACGGCATCATCGACAAGGTCCTGTCCGAACGTCCCTCCTAGACGTCATGCAGCCGCACGTCTTCGAGCACCTGCGCCGGCTCCCCCGGCACCGCCCCGGTCAGCCCCTCCTGGAGCTGCGGCGGATGCCCGGCCAGGAGGCCGTCGTCAACCTCGCCGACAACGGCAACTGCTGGGGCCCCACCGAGGCGGTCCGGGCCCGCGCGCTGGAGGCGCTGGCCGGCCCGGCCCCGGATGCGTTCCGGCTATATCCGCCCGCCGACGGGCTGGCCCTGCGCACCGCCATCGCCCTCCGGCGCGGCCGCGACCCCGGCCAGATCCTCCTGGGCCACGGCAGCACCGAGCTGATCGAGATCGCCGCCCGGGCAATGCTCCTGGACGGCGGCAGCGGCCTGGCGGCCCGGCACAGCTTCGCCGTCTACGGCCGGGCCACCCAGGCCGCGGGGGGCCGGTTCATCGAATGCCACGCCACCGCCACGGAAGTGGAGGCGGCGCACCTGCTGGGGGCGGTGCAGCCGGACACCCGCATCGTCTTCCTGGGCCACCCCAACAACCCCACCGGCACCCAGCTGGACCGGGACGCCCTGGCCCTGCTGGCGCGCTCCCTGCGCGAGGACATCCTGCTGGTGGTGGACCAGGCCTACGCCGAATACCAGGACCCCGACGTCTACCCGGATGCCGCGGCGCACCTGCAGGAGCGGAGCAACCTCCTGGTGCTCCACACCTTCTCCAAGATCCACGGCCTGGCCGGCCTGCGCATCGGCTACGGCATCACCAACCCGGAGCTGGCCGGCCTGCTGGAGCGCATGCGCAGCCCCCACAACACCAGCCGGCCGGCCGAGGCCGCGGCGGCGGAGGCCATCCAGGACGAGGCCTTCGAAGCCCTTTCCCGGGACCGGAACCTGGCGGCCCGCATCGCCTTCCGGGCGGAAGCGGAGCAGCACCGCTGCCGGGTGACCGGCCAGGCCGGCAACTTCCTCCTCATGGAAACCGTCTTCCCGGCTCCGGAACTGTACCGGGACCTGCTCCGCCAGGGCGTGCTGGTGCGCCCCCTGGACGACTACGGCCTGCCCAACCACGTGCGGGTGGCCATGGGCACCCCCCAGGACATGGCGGCCTTCTGGAAAGCGGCCGGCCCGCTCCTGGACAACCTGGGCTGCGGCTGCTCCTGAAGCCGCGGCCAGCCTTCCCTCCATGTCCCGACCCAGGAGCTTCAAGTTGGACTCTTACCGTATTTCCAGTGACCACCTCCGGGCTTCCGTGAAGCCCCACGGCGCCGAACTCTGCCGGCTCCAGACCGATGGCGGGCTGGACCTGCTCTGGGATGGCGACCCGGCGGTCTGGGGGCACCAGGCCCCGGTCCTGTTCCCGGTGGTGGGGGCGCTCAAGGACGGGCGGCTGCTGCACCGCGGCCAGGCCTACCCCCTGGGCCGCCACGGCTTCGCCCGGGACCTGGACTTCCGCCTGCTGCGCCTCACCGGCCACTCCTGCAGCTTCCGGCTCAGCGACGACGCCGCCACCCGGGCCATGTACCCCTTCCCGTTCCGCCTGGACGTCGGCTTCTGCATCGACGGCCCGGAGCTGCTGGTGCAGTACGACCTGCACAACCCGGGCGGCGGCGACCTCCCCGCCAGCTTCGGCGCCCATCCCGCGTTCCGCTGGCCGCTGCTGCCCGGCGCCTCCCGGAAGGGCCACTGGCTGGAGTTCGAGAAGGCCGAGGACAGCGTGCTGCCGGCCCTGGGCCCCAACGGCCTCCTGTCCGGCGCGGGCCGCCCCAGCCCGCTGGAGGGCCGGCTGCTGCCCCTGGACGACGCCCTGTTCAGCCAGGACGCCCTCATCTTCCGGCCGGTGCAGAGCCGGGCCGTGCGCTACTCCGCCCCCGGCGCCCCGGTGCTGGAAGTGAGGTGGGACGGGTTCCCCCAGCTGGGCGTCTGGTCCAAGCCCGGCGCCGGTTTCCTGTGCATCGAGCCCTGGCGCGGCTATGCCAGCCCCGAGGGCTTCGACGGCGAGTTCACCGACAAGCCCGGGATCTTCCTGGTCAGCCCCGGAAGCACCCTGTCGGCCCGCTACAGCGTGAACGTGCTGCTGCCGGAAATCAGCTGAAGAACGCTTTCGCTATCGAAGCTGGAAACGGTTTGCGAGGCTGGTATTTTGGAACGAGGAGACCGAATGGCAGTACAGTGCGGCATCGTGGGATTGCCCAACGTGGGGAAGTCCACGCTTTTCAATGCGCTGACCCGGGCCGCCGCGGCCTCGGCCAACTACCCGTTCTGCACCATCGAGCCCAACACCGGCGTGGTGGACGTGCCCGACCCGCGGCTGGACCAGCTGGCGGCCATCGTCAACCCGCAACGGATCATGCCGGCCTCCCAGATCTTCGTGGACATCGCCGGCCTGGTGCGGGGCGCCAGCAAGGGCGAGGGGCTGGGCAACGCCTTCCTGGCCAACATCCGCGAAACCGACGCCATCGTGCAGGTGGTGCGCTGCTTCGAGGACGGGGACGTCACCCACGTGGAGGGGGCGGTCAACCCGGAACGGGACCTGGCCATCATCGACACCGAACTCATCATCAAGGACCTGGACGCGGTCGAGAATGCCCTGGACCGGCACCGCAAGGCCGCCAAGAGCGGCAGCAAGGAATCCATCCAGCTGGCCGCCATCCTGGAGAAGGTCCACGCCACCCTGGACCAGGGCCTGTGGGCCACCAAGGCCGGGCTTTACCGGGAGGAAGCGGCCGCCGTCAAGTCGTTCGGCTTCCTCACCCTCAAGCCCATGCTGCTGGTGGGCAACATCGGCGAGGCGGACATCCCCGACCCGGCGGCCAACCCCCACTACGCCCACCTGCTCCAGGCCGCGGCCGAACGGAGCTGCCCGGTGCTGGCCATCTGCTCCAAGCTGGAAGCGGAGATCCAGGAGCTGAGCCCGGAGGAGCGCCCCCTGTTCCTGGAGGAGGCGGGCCTGGCCGAACCGGGGCTGGACCGGCTCATCCACGCCTCCTTCAAGCTGCTGGGCCTGCAGACCTACTTCACCGCCGGCCCCAAGGAAGTGCGGGCCTGGACCATCCCCATCGGCGCCNNGACTTCGAGAAGGGCTTCATCCGGGCCCAGGTGATCGGCTACGGGGATTTCATCCAGTTCAAGGGCGAGGCGGGCGCCAAGGAAGTGGGTAAGATGCGCAGTGAAGGCAAGGAATACATCGTGCGGGACGGTGATGTCATGCATTTCCTCTTCAATGTCTAAATCCGGATGAACCGGCTCAGGGCGGGCAAACCGGACGGCCGCGGCGCTCCCATCGAGGATGCGCAGGTGATGCGCGACGCCCTGCAGATGCTGTTCGAGGCGGAGTCGGAGTTCTTCATCAAGGTGGAAGGCACCGCCACCCTCCCTTACGCGTCCCGGGTCCAGCACCTGGATTTCCCGGGGGGGATGTTCACCCTCAAGCTGGTGCGCCCCCTGCCCC
>PLUC01000053.1 GCA_003165415.1 Holophagaceae bacterium | reverse complement strand
CTAGTTGACCGGCACCAACAAAAGGGTTGCGCCATTTGGAAGGCCTGCAGAGCGGTGCTGGAATCGGCGGTTCGAACCCGTGTTCCTCAACCGGCGCTGCCGTTTGACGGATGAATTGAGCCAAGCCCGATCCTGCTTTTAGCCTTTTTGCATCACCGACATCACCGACGAATCCGGCTACATCGACAGCATCGGCAAGAAGGCCGCGGCCGAAGCCATCAACCAGTGGAGGCCATCCGCAACATCAAGATCGACAAGGTCACCGTGTGGGACTCCGGCAGGACCGGCCCGGATGGCACCGCCACCGCCGGCTTCCTCGCCGGCCTGATCAAGAGCCTGCCCCCCCTGCACGAGGTGGCGGCCATGGCCGGCCTGGAACTGCCGAAGTACCTGGGGGGAATGGTCGCGGAACCCAACCGTCCCGAGTCACCCACGTCTCCAGGCGACCATCGAGCATAATTTGCCTGTTTTTTACCAGGGTCGCGACGGCCAGTCCAGTTCTCACCATGGGTTATCCGAACAGGTCTATAGCTCAGTCCTTTTCGCGGCCGCCCGCACGGGATCGGGCTCGACGGATGGGCTCATCTGGGTCATACTGGAATGTCTTGACCACGGCCCCTCGCAGACCTGGACACTGCTCTGCTTGGATGATCCAAACATATTGCATAACAGTTAGAGGTGGCAAAAACTTAATTACCTGATCATAAAACAGAGAATGACCTGGATCACACCGAAATTCCTTGACCCATTCCTCATTTCCTATATCGTTATAAAAAAAATAATGTTCATATTATTTGGACAGCTCATTTGAAATTGCCACCCCGAAGCACACCGCCTGGGGTCAACCCTAGCCAGAGACCGGCATCCCCGGACGGGCACCTCGGCCCGTAACGGGACCGGTCTGTTGTTCTTCTAATGGGGGGCGACTGGAGCGATCAGGGCTCCCCATTGCTTTCGGATCATCAAGGAAAAACCCAACCCAGGAGGTCATCCCATGAAGAAGTTCGTTTCCATCCTCGCGCCAACGGCCGCGACGCTCTGCCTGCTGCTCGCAGCCGGCTGCGATAAGGAAAACAAGACCATCAAGATCGCCACCCAGAGCCCCCTGTCCGGCGCCATGTCGGTCATCGGCAGCGACATCAAGAACGGCACCCAGTTGGGCATCGAGCAGCTCTCCGAGCCGCTCACCAAGATGGGCTTCAAGGTCGAGCTGGCTCCCTTCGACGACCAGGGCAACCCGGACACCGGCGTAGCCAACGCCAAGGCCATCGTCTCCGACCCGGCCGTGCTGGGCATCGTCGGCCACTACAATTCCGGCGTGCAGATCCCCTCCTCCGAGGAATACCACGCTGCCAACCTGTGCAACGTCTCCCCCGCCAACACCAACCCCAAGGTGACCGACCGCGGCTACCTGGAAGTCAACCGCGTCTGCGGCCGTGACGACGTGCAGGGTTCCGTGGGCGCGCAGTTCGCCAAGAGCAAGGGAATCAAGAGCGCCTATGTGCTGCACGACAAGACCGCCTACGGCCAGGGCATCGCCGAGTACTTCCAGAAGGAAGCCACCACCCAGGGCATCAAGGTCGTCGGCTTCGCCGGCACCGAGGAGAAGGCCAACTTCGACGCCATCCTCTCCCCCATCATCGCCGCCAAGCCCGAGTGCATCTATTTCGGCGGCATGTTCGACCAGGCCGCCGTGCTCTACAAGCAGGCCCGCCAGAAGGGCTTCAAGGGCATGTGCCTGTCCGACGACGGCTTCGATTCCCCCGACGCCGCCAAGATCGGAGGCGACGCGCTGCTCCAGGGCGCCGGCACCTACTTCTCCACCGTGGCCGGCCCGGCTTCCGCCTATCCCGACACCGCCAAGTTCATGGCCGATTTCAAGGCCAAGTTCGGCAACAACCCGCAGCCCTTCGCCGCCCAGTCCTATGACTGCGCCGCGATCCTGCTGAAGGCCATCGAGAACGCCGCCAAGGACAGCAACGGCAAGCTGCCCGCCCGCCTCGACGTGTGCAAGGCCGTCCGCGCCCTGCAGAACTTCCATGGCGTCACCGCCACCATCACCTTCAACAGCAAGGGCGATCCCGCAAAGGGCAAGTACTTCATCATCCAGGTTTCCTCCCCCGACCCCGCGAAGTGGGCGGCGAACCGCATCGACCAGACCCTGGACATCGCTCCTCCCCAGTAAACCGGCAGCCATTAACGCACCCCCCCCTGGATTCAGGGGGGGGTTTTTCAGGAGACCCTATGCGCAAGCTCATGGGCTCGCTCGATTTGCGTCAGATTTTCCTGCCCATCGGTCAGATGGCGGTATTTGTCGCGGGCGCGGGCGCCCTCTGTTCCGTGATCATGATCATTCTCGCCCTGCTCTGCCGGGGGTCGGGGGCTGACCAGATTCTGCAGGCCACTCAAGGTGTGGGCATCTTCACCTACACCGTCAACAACCTGCCCCAGGTGCTCATCGACGGCATGACGATCGGCTTCGTCTACGCCGCTATCGCCCTGGGCTACACCATGGTGTACGGCGTCCTCCAGTTCATCAACTTCGCCCACTCCGAGATCTTCGCCATCGGGGCCTTCTGCGGCGTGGAAGCCCTCATCGCCCTGGACGGAGCCGGGATCCTGGCCAAGGCCGGGACTATCGGTTCCTTCGGCTATCTGGGCCTGGCCCTGCTGATCGGCATGGCCGCCGCCGGCGGCATGGCCGTCCTGGTGGAGCGCATCGCCTACCGTCCCCTGCGCAACTCCCCCACCCTGGTGGCGCTCATCTCCGCCATCGGCGTCTCCTTCGCCCTGCAGGACGTCATCCGCCTGACCGAGAGCCTCACCACCGGCCAGTTCTACCGGGTGATCCCCACTTTCGGCAACTTCGACAACCACATCAACCTGTTCCGCATTGGCCGCCGGGTCATCGACATCCAGGTGAAGTCGGTAGTGGTGATCGTCGCCGCCGTAGCGATGCTGGTGGCCCTCAACTACCTGGTCAAGGCCACCAAGGTGGGCAAGGCCATCCGGGCCGTGTCCCAGGACAAGAACACCGCCGCGCTCATGGGCATCGGTGTCAACGGCATCATCTCCCTCACCTTCCTGGTGGGCGGCTCCCTGGGCGGCGCCGCCGGCGTCATGTATGCCCTGAAGTTCACCCGGATCGACCCCTTCGTCGGCTTCATGCCCGGGATCAAGGCCTTCGCCGCCGCCGTGCTGGGCGGCATCGGCAACCTCACCGGCGCCCTGCTGGGCGGCATGGTGCTGGGCATGATCGAGAGCTTCGCCGGGGCCTACCTCGGGACCTACACCAGTGGCAACTTCGGCGCCGAGTACAAAGACATGGTGGCGTTCCTGATCCTGATCCTCGTCATCATTTTCCGTCCCAATGGCCTGCTCGGTGAGCAAGTCTCCCAGAAGGCATAGGAGGATCCGATGAAAGAATCCCTCAAGCGCGCCTTCCAGTCGTTGATGGCCTTCATCAACGAAGGGAAGACCCCCTACTTCGTGTGCTGCGGCCTGATCATCCTCAGCACCATCCTGGTCTACTTCAGCCCCCGCTCCATCCCCGCCTTCCTGCTGTTCGTGGGCTCAGCCAGCTCCATCTACTGGCTGAAGATGAACCGGGCGGTGCAGCTGGCCCTGGCGGTGCTGTTCGCGGTGGTGCTGATCCCCATCCTGGGCGCCCGCAAC
>PLUC01000236.1 GCA_003165415.1 Holophagaceae bacterium | reverse complement strand
ATAACGGGTTACTGCACATAAACGCTATTATGCGTTGCAACGCATAATGGCGTAGTTCTCGGCGGCGTCAAAGGCCGAATCCAGGCGGATCAGGATCAAAGCCACGCCCAGGCTGCGGAGATCCTGAATCGCGCCCCGCAGGACACCAGTGGCCCCATTCTGACCATGCTGTTTGCCGGGCCGGAATTCCTCGCGGATGCACCACCCCTCGACCCCAGCGAACACGAACATCGGCGCGAAACCAAAGACGTCCGGCATGTAGGTTCGACTCACGCCTTCCTTCTTGGTCTTGCCGTTGTCCTGGGGCGTAGTGTCCCCGTCCAGGCAGACGTGCCCAGTGCTGCACGGCGTGATGGAAGCGCTTGACCGGCGGATTAGATCCAGGCTGGCCTGACGCACTTTCCCCAGCGCCTCCTCCAGGTGGCCGTCTGCCAGGTTGTCGAGGTGCTGACGGAGCGTTTCTGGCGAGGCCACGCGATCAATTCGTAGGGCCTTGGCCACCCACGCCTGGCCGAACCAGGGACGCAGCGCCTCGAAGTCGCTCTTGCCGGTGGCGAGCGAGGCCACGTAGGGCGTCAGCACGTCACCCCATGCGATCCCGCCTCGG
The DNA here is from genome assembly GCA_003165415.1 of Holophagaceae bacterium. Lineage (GTDB taxonomy): Bacteria > Acidobacteriota > Holophagae > Holophagales > Holophagaceae > Mesoterricola. The sequence continues at coordinate 21,788 of PLUC01000236.1, read as the reverse complement.
CCCTTGTGGAAGGTTTGGGTGAAGGTGGAGCGGAAGTCCGTGTAGCGAAACAGGGCGTTCCCGACCAAGGCTATCCCGCCCACGCCCGTTAGGACCAGTCCATCTGAACCTCGCATCCCAATCCCGCTCATCCCGCCCCCACAGAATATTTGACAGGGGGGAAAGGGGAAAGTTTATGTTAATATTGATAATATTTATTTTAAACCGAGTATCCTAAAGGATGTTCTACGCTTTTTCCGAATCATCCTTTTATTGGGAATTGCTCCCCAGTCGGCGGTCGGACCAGCAGCACCGGGCAGGGCGCGTGATCGAGCACAAAGCGCGCTACATGCCCAACGGAGCGAGGGCCAATATTCGGCGGTGCTCCATATTCGGCCCGTGAGCAGATGAGAATCACATCTGCTTTCCATTCTGCGGCCGCGTTCACTATTTCAAGCTCAGGATGCCCCTGGCGCAGCAGGGACTCCGCTTCCGGCAAGCGTTCCAGTCCCGCCTGCAAGATATCGCCGGCAGCTTCCTTTTCCGCCCCCAGCATCTCCTGGATGACCGGTTGACGATGCATCGGCGGCCTCCAGAAGCGTTCGCGGGTCCTGTCGATATCTCTGCGCGGCCCAACGTTCATCACAGTCAGCAGGCCGATGATCAGAGGCTGGGGCCCGGCAAACATTCGCGCGGCACGGCCCACCGGTTCGGCATTGGTGCCATCCAGACAGCAAAGGATTTTCATCGTTTTCTCCTTTCCCTAATCGGATTACAGGCATAGCCAGATGGTGCAGGCACCTGCGAGCAGCATCAGCGGCGTCACGACAACACCCACCTTGAAGTAGTCCAGGCCGGAAACATCCGCGTCCCGCTGGCGCAGGATGAGAAGCCAAATGATCGTAGCCAGGGAACCGACAGTCGTGATGTTCGGGCCCAGATCACAACCGAAAATGGTGGCCGCCACGAAACCGTTCCTGGTGGCTGGTGCCGCATGCTGGACACTGACCAGCGCGGAATTCATGACGATTGCCATGGGCACGTTGTTGATCAGGTTGGTCCCCAAAGCGGACCCCACCGTTCCGTAGGTGTCATCAGACATCAAGGGGGTTTGTGGTGAACACCATCACCGGACGCCGGTTTAGGGCAGTTGTCCCCCGGGATGGAAACACCGATCGGGGAATAGGGGGCAGGCACCTTCAGCCAACCGCTTCCTCATCCTCGTCTTCATGTGCGGCCACAAGATCCACCGCAAGCTCGGTTTTCCCGTCCTTGCCGCGAATGTATTCAACCGAGCGGCGGGTGTTTCCGAGGGGCTTCTCGACTTCCTGCAGGAAGCGTTCGGCGATGTGGACCCCATCCACCATGACCAGGGTCGTGTTCTTGAGGTGCCGGGCCTGGTCACTGATGAACTGCTCCAGCATCCGCTTGGGAGCTAGGAGTTCGACGCAAACCGGCAGGGTGTTGACCGGGACCTCCGTCTGGTCGTAGGCGATCTGGCTGGCATCCCGGGTATAGCCCACATGGGACAGGTTTACGGCGGCATGGGCGATCCCCGTCTTCATGGCCGCCTGGACAAGGTAGGTGGACAACGGCTTTTCCACTAGCCGCTGCCACCACCGCTGGCTTTTCTTGACGTCCCCCCGCCGAAGATAGATGCGAAGCGCTGAGATCGGGCTTAGATATTGTTCCACTACCCCTCCTTGAGGTTGGTAAAGGCGTGCGTTCCAGGCTTGAATTCCAGGATGCGCGCCGACTGCATGATTTCGTTCGCGTGCACACGGGCCCGGAAAACGTCACGTGCAGAAAGGATTCCGATCAGGCCGTCGGTGGCCGGTTCCACCACCGGCAGGAAATCATGGGCGCCGCGGGCCAGTTCCCGCTCCACCACCGCCATGCCGTGATAGGCGCAAACGGTGCGCGCCCGGGTGTCCAGGATGGCGGTCACCGACAGAGTGGGCCATCGTTCCCGGTCGATCATCCGCAACGACTTCAGGGAAGCCATGCCCAGGAACCTGCCATCCTTGGCCACGACCGGGAGTTCCTGGAAAGAGTGCTCCTGGACCGCCCGCTCCTGGAAGTCGGCCAAGGTCTCGCCCGGAGAAGCCACTACGATCTTCCGGGTCATCCAATCGAAGCAGGGCATCGTGCCCAGCTTGGCTTCATCTGAATGGCGGCGGGAGCGTTGCGATTCCGAATTGGAGATGCCGGAGGCCACAAGGAAAGCTGTCGCGGAAGCGATCAGAGCCGGCACCACCAGGGCAGGGCTCCCGCTCGCTTCGGCGATGAACACGGCGGCGAACAACAGGCTGTTGTAGCTGGCCCCGGTGAAGGCGGCGATGCCGATCAGCGTGAACAGGCCCGGCTGGCTGGGATGGAACATGACGTCGCAGGCCGCGCCCAGAGCCGCGCCGATGGTTGCCGAAGGCACGAACAGGCCGCCGACGCCGCCCATACCGAAGGTGATGACCGTAGCCAGAAGTTTGGCCGCAAAGATGAAGAGGCAGACCCAGAGCACATAGTGGCCATTGAGCAGGGCATTGGCAATGGGCAAGCCCGCCTGCAGGGTGGCCGGCACATGCACCACCCGGTAGGCCAGGAAGGCGATGGCGCTGAGCAGAACCCCGCCGACCAGGTTCTTGACGATGCGCGGGGCTGTCCAGCCGTTATAGCGCCGCTTGGTCTTGCCGAGCAGGGCCAGGAACAGGTGCGAAGCCAACCCACCGAGAAGGCCCAGGGGCAGGCATAGGATCAAGTCCCGGAGGTTGAGGTGGTAGACGAAGTTGATGGGGAAGTACGGCGTCGCCGGACGCAGGGAGATGAAGGTCGCGTAGCTAGTCGCCGAGGCCACCAGGCCTGGGATCAACGCATCGTGGGCCAGGTCGTGCTTGTAGGGCGATTCGAGGCCCATGATCGCGCCCGTGAGAGGGGCCCGGAAGATGGCTGCGATGCCGGCCGCCGCCCCCACCACGAGGGTGGTTTCCGCCTTTCCGTGAAGGAATTTCAGGCGTGGGTTCCGGTTGATCTTGCCCTGCAGGTAGGAGGTGATGGTGCCCCCCAGCCATTTGCTGGCGCCTTCCATGCCTGCGCTGGCGCCCAAGCCCATGGTCGCCATGGAAGCTGCCAGTTTCGGGACCGCCGACCGGTAATCGATCTGTTGGTCGGGGCGGTGGTAGGCCCGCACCACCTCATCTGCCATGGAGGACGACTTGACCCGGAACAGGCTCATGATCACGCCCGTCAGGACCATGGCGGCGATGGGCAAGAGGCAGAGCGTGGCGGGATCCAGGCGGATGGAAAGGCTCTTCCAGAGCAGTTCGTTGACCGCATAGTCGTAGCCGGCGATAGCGGCGCCCACGAGGATGCCGAACGGCGCCGCGATCAGGAAAACTTGACGGGCCGTGTGGAAATGCTCGGTCAAATTGTCGGCGAACCCATTGGGGCGTTCACGCGAAAAGATGGATTTCAGCGGGCCGAACACACATCTCCCTTGTCGCTGTGGGGGCCCCAATGGGGCGGGGTGAAGAGGGGGTAGCGTGGAGCACCCGCTGCCACGGCAACCGTCAGGGCGTAAAGCGGCCAGGAGCCGGTCTAGGCCAAGCCTGGGGAATGCGGGGCCATAGGCCTCCGGCGTGCAACGCCATCCTTGAGTGTCCTGGTCCGACCGGTATTTGTAGACAGAAAAAACTCCCACTTTGAGTAGGAGTCATCAGCCGTTCCATCGGGGAGGGCACTTGAAGGCGGATTCCATCGCCTGCTTTGATGCTACTGGGTCGCGGCGGCCCAGTCAACCACCCGTGCGGATGCCTTCCGACATTCCCTTATTGACGGTTGACCGCGGAACGCTTAGCTTGAGGGCTAAGGTGATGGTGCTCACCCTGAATCGCTCCCCTGAGCTGATGGCACCTACGACATGAAGCGAGTTTCATACGCTGGTTTCGGTTCGTAGTTGACGTCAAGGGAGCGTGGCAAATGATCGAGAACATCTGGTTCATCGCCTCTTTCTGGATGGGCTTGGCCCTCCTGGCCAGCCTGCTGTCCATCCGCCTGGGCATTTCCGTGGCCCTGGTGGAGATCCTTGTGGGGGTGGCCGTGGGGAACCTTCACGGGGGCGGGCATCCGCCCCTGCTGCATACCACCGAATGGACCAACTTCCTGGCCATGCTGGGCAGCGGGGTCCTGACCTTCCTGGCCGGGGCGGAAATCGACCCCGTATCCCTTCGGGCCAATCTTAGGGCCAGCCTCACCATTGGCATCCTGGCCTTCCTGGTCCCGTTCCTTGGAATCTGGGCCTTCGCCCAGTGGGCGCTGCACTGGCCCATGCACCAGGCCTGGATCGCCGGCATCGCCCTTTCCACCACTTCCGTGGCCGTGGTCTACGCCGTGATGATCGAGGGCGGCCTGAGCAGCACGGCCCTGGGCAAGATGCTGTTGGCCGCATGTTTCATCAACGACTTCGGCACCGTGCTGGCCCTGGGCGTCCTGTTCGCCGATTTCAACCTCTGGCTGGTGGTGTTCATCGTGGTTTCAGCCATCCTGCTCTGGTTCATGCCGTCCTGGACCCAGAAGCTCATCACCCGCCTGGGCCAGACCCGGGTGAGCGAGCCGGAGGTGAAATTCCTTTTCCTGGTGCTGTTCTTCATGGGCGGACTGGCTACCACCGCGAAAAGCGAAGCGGTCCTGCCGGCCTACCTCCTGGGTCTGGTGGTGGCGGGAGTGTTCCTCCGGGACCGGACCCTGGTGCATCGCATGCGCAGCATCGCTTTTGCCGTGTTCACGCCGTTCTACTTCATCAAGGCCGGCCTGCTGGTCTCCCTTCCGGCCCTGGCCACCTCCGTGGTGGTGATCGCGCTCCTGCTCGCCCTGAAGATGGCCACCAAGTACGTCTGCGTGTGGCCGCTGTCCCGGCGCTTCTTCATGCGCTCGGGGGAAGCCCACTATTCCGCCCTGCTCATGTCCACCGGGCTGACCTTCGGCACCATCTCCGCACTGTTCGGGCTGCAGAACAAGATCATCGACCAGAAGCAATATTCGCTCCTGGTGACGGTGGTGATTCTCAGTGCCTTCATCCCGACCCTGATCGCCCAGCGTTTCTTCCAACCCTCGGTGCGGACCATGAAGGCCTGGGGCCGCCTGTATCAGCGCCGAATCCAGCAAGGCCCCCCCATCCTGAAAGGCTGAGCCATGTTCAAGAAGATCCTCGTGGGCTATGACGGATCCAAGGGCGGCAGGCTGGCCCTTGAACGAGCCATCGAGCTGGGCCAAAGCTCCGGGGCTTCCGTGACCGCCCTATGGGTGCAGGCCCCCCTCCCCCGATATACGGACCTGCCGGGGGAACCCGAGGACCAGACCGAAGCCGGCGACAGCTACTTCGCCAAGCGCAAACAGGAAGCGGAGGTCATGGCCAACGAACGGGGCGGCACCATCGTCTGCGCCACCCTGCGCGGCCACCCCGCCAAGGTCCTGGTCAGCACTGCGCAGAGCGAAGGCTTCGATCTCATCGTAATGGGACACAGCGACCACTCGGAAATGTGGGGGCGTCTGCTGGGGGATACCGCTGACCGGGTCTCCGACCACTCCCATTGCAGCATCCTGATCGTGAAAGGCTGAACTCATGTGGGCTGACACCACCCTGGACGCTGAGCGGGACTGCAGCCTTTCCAACCTCCTGGGAACCGCCGCAGACTCGTTCGAGGGCTTGGGGTCCACCGGTAACGCCTTGCAAAAGGCACTCCGTGGTCTGAACGAGCGTCTCACCGAGGGCCGATTCCACCTCGCGGTGCTGGGCCAGGTCAAGCGGGGGAAGAGCACCTTCATCAACGCCATGCTGGGAGCACCGCTGCTGCCCACCGCAGTGGTGCCCTTGACCGCCCTGCCTACCTTCATCCGCTGGGGGAGCCAGGCAGAGGCCAAGGTCTCATTTCTGGACGGCCGGCTAGCCGAGACCGGCCCCTGCCTCCCAGGGGAAACCCTACAGGCGTTCCTGGAGCGGTTTGTCACCGAGGCGGGTAATCCTCGCAACCGTAAGGGGGTCCGGCAGGTGGACGTCCGGTTCCCATCACCGCTGCTCGAAGCTGGGCTGGTCATCATCGACACGCCGGGCATCGGCTCGACCCTGACGCACAATACCGAGGCCACCCTCCAGTTCCTGCCCCAGTGCGACGCTGCCTTGTTCATGGTCTCCCCTGATCCGCCGATGACCGAGGTGGAGGTGCTGTTCTTGCGCAAGGTGCAAGCAAAAATGACTCGTATCCTTTTCATCCTCAACAAGGTGGACTACCTGGACCTGGCAGAGCGGAAGGTCCTCCTCGCCTTCATCCAGGACCTCCTGGCAGAGCACCTGGGATTCCCGGCCGGGACGGCCATCCATGAAGTTTCCGCTCGACGCGGCCTGCAGGCCATCCTGCAGGGCGACCCTGCCGGCTGGCAGGCTTCGGGACTTGGCCAGGTCATGGAGCGGCTCCAGGCTTTCATGCGGCGGGAAAAAACCCCGGTCCTCGAGGCGTCGGTGGCGGGCAAGGCCGCGGGCATCCTGGACGAGGCGCTCCTTTTCATCCAGTTGACGGTCCAGTCCCTGAAAATGCCCATCCAGGACCTGGAAGCCCGGCTGGCACAATTCGAGGAAGCACTGGAAGCCATTCGCCACGAGCGGGTTCTCGCCGCGGATCTGCTGGCCGGGGACCGGAGGCGGGCCCACGCCCTGCTAGAAGAGATGGCTGAGGCCCTCCGGCAGAAGGCCCATGCCATCCTCATGAAACGGGTCAGAACCGAACTGGACCAGCAGGCACGACCCACCGAGGAGGCGATCCAGGTAATGCTGGCCACCATGGTGCCCGGCTTTTTCGAACAGGAACTTGAGGTCATCTCGGCCCGGTTCACCACCCGGACCGAACAGATGCTCACGGCCCACCAGGCGCGTGCCGACCAGCTCCTGGACCAGCTGCGCAAGACCGCCGCCGACCTGTTCGAGGTCCGCTACCGGGCTCCACAGGGGACTGGCGCGTTTAAGCTAAACCGCGATCCCTATTGGGTGAGCCGGCAATGGACCGACTCCCTGAGCCCGATCAACCCTGCATGGGTCGACCGGCTACTCCCGGCCGCGGCCCGCAAACGGAGGCTCCTGGCCCGGGTCGGGGCCCAGGTGGACCTGCTAGTGATCCGCAATGTCGAGAATCTGCGCTGGTCTCTCTATCAAAGCCTGGATGAGACCCTCCGCCGTTTCAGCGCCAACCTCGACGAGCGGCTCGCCGCCACCCTCCAGGTAACCCGCGAAGGCATGGTTCTGGCGCTGGAGAAACGCAAGGACCAAGCGTCCTCGATCCAGGAAGACGTAATTCGGCTGGGAGGCATGGCCACACAGCTGGGGCAACTCCAGTCCACCCTTCGAGTTCACGGATCCCATCGCATCATGGAGGCCCTTTTCCCAGTAACTTAACCCCAGGTTGCATCCTCGTTGGTAATACAACTTACGATTGAAATCCCAAACGTTGGAAGGTCAGTCGGCACCCGTTCTCCGAACGGACTTTCCTGCCCGAACCCGGAGAATGAGATGCCCGACAGCCCCGCACACCAAGATCCCCACTGGCTCAACCGCACCGTCTGGGGCATGGCCCTGACCAGCTTTTTTTCCGATCTCGGCCACGAAGCCCAGAGCACGCTGCTACCCACCTTCCTGGCGGCTCTGGGTTGCCCCCCGCTGGTTCTAGGAGCCGTTGAGGGCATCGCGGACGCGGCCAGCAGTTTCATCAAGCTGGGGGCCGGGTGGATATCCGATCGCCTGCCCCGGAGAAAACCCATTGTTGTGGTGGGCTATGCGGCCACGGGCATCGCCTCAGCGATCATCTCCTTGGCCCAGGGTTGGCCCTTGATTCTGGGAGGCAAGCTGTTCGGGTGGGCCGGCCGGGGCATCCGGGGTCCCCTGCGCGATGCCATGCTGACTGATGCCATCCCCCAAGAGGCCCGAGGCAGAGCCTTCGGCTTCCATCGTGCCGGAGACACTCTGGGAGCCATCCTAGGTCCCCTGGGCGTCGTTCTGGTGCTTGGCAGGGGAAGCAGCCATGGTTGGGTGGGGCTGCCCTTCCTTCGAACCCTGATGTTCTGGACCATGATTCCCGGCTTGATCGCCGCCGGCATCATGGCCTGGGTCATCCGGGAAAAGGATCGCCCACGGATTCGCCAGGTCGCGCTGCGCCATGCCCTGGCGCAAATGCCGAACCCATTCCGACGCTACCTGACCGGGGTGGGCCTGTTCGGCGCCGGCGACTTCGCCCACACCCTGCTCATCCTGGCAGCCTCCCAGTTGCTCGCGCCGGTCCATGGCCCCATGAGAGCGGCGGCCCTCGGCGGTCTCCTGTATGTCTGGCACAACACTGTCTACGCCGCCGCTGCCTATCCAGCGGGCCACCTGGGGGACAAAATCGGCCACAGCCGCATCCTGGGCGGTGCCTATGCCATATCCACCCTGGTTCCGCTCACCTTGATCGGGTGTTTCGTCCGCGGGTGGGCTTCATTGCCCTTGTTCGTGGCCATCTTTGGCCTGGCTGGACTGGTCAATGGCATCCAGGACACCCTGGAAGGGGCCACCACAGCCAACCTGGTGCCGGAGGAACACCGGGGACTCGGTTTCGGCCTTCTGGGGGCCGTTAACGGGTTCGGTGATTTCCTTTCCAGCCTCGCGGTGGGGGCCTTGTGGACCTTGAATCCCGCTCTGGGCTTCGGGTTTGCGGCCCTCATGATGGCCTTGGGTGCGGGCGTGGTCCTATCGGGAGCACGAGCTTGATCACCAGACTTCCCTTGGATACCAAGGGCAATCCGCTTCAGGTCGTATGAATATCACTCAATTTAATTACCATTTATGCCACTGGGATGGCTTTTCGGCTTCTGGATTCCGGGGATGGCACCAGCACCAGCCCGATCAACGCCAGGGCTGCCAGGAAAGCCCCGAACGCGAATGGCGCGGCTGGGGACACTCGGTGCCAGAGGACCCCTGCGATCAGGCTGGCCGGTAGCGCCATCACGCCCACCGCGGCATTGTATAGGCCGAAGGCGGCCCCCCGGCTGGCTTCCGGAACCAAGTCGGCGATCATGGCTTTAGCCGCCCCTTCGCTCAGAGCATAGAACAGGCCATAAAGTGCCCAGATCACCCAGACCATCCAGGCGCTGCGGGCCAATGCGAAGCCCAGATAGGCGAGCGCGTAGACCGCCCAGCCGCAGGCGATGACCCGGCGGCGCCCGAACCGGTCCGACAGCCGTCCTGCAGGGATGGCGGCGGCGGCCGACACCAGGTTGAACAGGGCGTAGGCGAGCGGAATGACCACCGTCGCCATGCCCAGGTCCTGGGCGCGCAGGATGATAAATGCATCGGACGAATTGCCCAAGGTGAACACCAGCATGACCGCCAGGAATCCGGCGAACGGGCCCCGGAGTACGGCGAAGGAGACCGGCTGCTTCTTCACGGCTGCCCGCTGTTCCCGCACCACCCAGCCAATGATGAGCAGCGTCATGGCCGCGATCACACCGGCGACGAAGAAAATCATTTGGTACTTATTCGGCCGGCCAGCCCATAAGCGCAACAACGCGAACACGATCAAGGGCCCGGCCACCGAGCCAAGGGTGTCCAGGGTCCGTTGGATACCGAAGGCGAATCCCAAGCTGCGCTTGCCCGCTGAACTGGCCACCAGGGCGTCGCGGGGCGCATCCTTGAGCCCCTTGCCCACCCCGTCAGTCATTCGCAAGGCGAACACCACCGCACCCGAACCAGCCAGGCCCATGGAGAATCGCGCCAGGGCCGATAGGGCGTACCCGACAAAGACGATGGCCTTGCGCTTCCCAAGCCAGTCGGAGAGATAGCCGGCCCCGATCTTCATCAGGCTGACCACGGTCATCAGGCATCCTTCGATCAGACCGATGATTTCCTTGTTTAGTCCAAGAACGGAAGCATAAAAGAGTGGCAGGATCGGCTGGATCATGTCCTGGGCCAAGCCGCCGAAGAATGCCACCCAGCCGAGGGCCACGACGTTGCGTTCCACGCCCGCCCCATTTTCCGGATCGGCGATGGGGATCCGCTCGTCTTGCAGTGCTTGTTCCATTCCATGCTCCATCAAAGGCACCGATTGGTGCTGCCATCCGAACATCTGAATCCAGGTTGGGATGAAAGCACACCATCCCACGTCAGCCAAGCTCTCGCCTCGGCCCCTATTCCGCTTGAGGAGCCTGCATCGACCGCAAAAGTGAATCCCGGGTGAGCATCCCCTTGAAGCGTCCCTGGTCATCCAAGACCGGAATTCGTTTGAGCTTCTTCTCAACCATCATCTGCAGAGCGTCGTCGATCAGGTCGGCTTCCTTCACCGGGTAGAAGCCCGTGAGCATGATCTCCCCGACCGTGCGGGCCCGCAGTGCCTTGAGCAGTTCCCTGTGCTTCCGGGCCAGGGCCGAGAATGAAAGATTGGCAACGATGTAATCCAGGAGCCCGCCTTTATGGGCGGAAAAGGCGGCCATGAGCACCTTCTCGGAAATAAGGCCCAGTAGTTTCCCCTCGGGGTCGACCACTGCCACCCGTTTGATACTGGTAGTCTCGATCAGCTTGATGGCGTCCCAGGTGGGCGCGGATGGGGGCAGTGTCGGCGTGTCGGTGCGCATGGCATCCTTCACCAGGGTGATGTCCTGGAGTTTGACGCCGCCCTGGTCGAAGGTCGCCCAGTCGGGGTTTTGGTCCATGATGGTCTTGAAAACATCCAGCCGGGAGAGCATGCCGGTCAGGGTGCCGTCGGCGGCGACCGCCGGCAGGCGTTTGATGTCCTTCAACAGCATGATGTCCACGCCCTTGGAAAGCAGCTCGTCCTCTTGGATCACCACCACAGGCGTGTTCATGAGATCGGCCACCCGCTTGCCGGCGAGCAGCTTTCCCAAGGCCTCCAAATGGGATGGGTCGAAGTGGCGAAGGGAGCCAAGCTTGATCGGAAAGGGCAGCTGGCGGAGCAGGTCGCCCTGGGTGATCAGGCCGACCGGGCGTTGCTGGGCATCCAGGACGGGAATCCCATGGAAGGGGGCGGCAAGCAGGATCTGCAGCGCCTCGTTCGCCGGAGCGCCCACTGGGAGTGTGCGCGGATGCGGTGTCATCACGTCCTTGACCCTGAGCTGTCGTGGAATCATCCGCTTCCGGCACTTGTGCCAGTGCACCTCCTTGTCCTCCACCGTCATCAGGCCTTCGTCCACCATCTCCTCGAGTTGGGGCAGCAGCCGCCCGCTTTCCTGCTGCGGCATGATCACGATGATCTCCAGAGGCATGTTGAAGGAGAGCACCTCAATGCCTTGGGTAGCGATTTCACCGTTCTCATAGCACCCGGCGATGCCTTTGGTCACCTGGCAGCGGGCGGAAATTTTCTGGCTGCGCACGAATTCCAGGATTTCCTTGTATAGCGGTCTGCCGTTATAGCGGGCCTCTTCGCTGGTGAAGATCCGTGCGAGCGTGTAAGTCAAAGGCATGGTTCATCTCCCAAGTATCAAAGGATGTATTCCGTGAGCGTGAAACCGCAGGCCACCAGGGCCAGCCCGATCAGGTTGTTGGCTGCGATATTGGCCAGCGCCAGATAAGTGCTGCTTCTCAGCGCCACGATGCTTTCAAGGGCGTAGCTGGAAAAAGTGGTCAGCCCCCCGAGGAACCCGGTCACGAAGAAGAGCCGAGTTGAAGGCTGAATGAGGTTGGATTTCTCCGCTAAGCCCAGGATGATTCCGATCAGGAAACAGCCGCCCAGGTTGACGATCAAAGTGCCCCATGGGAACCCGGTGCCGAACCATTTGCCGGCAAGCAGGGTGGTCCCATAGCGGGTCGCGGCGCCAATACCCCCGCCGATAAACACCAACCAAACCTTGTTCATGGCCATCCTTTCCGAAATCCTGTCTGCCTTCTGCTGCCAGCGATGCGGGTGCTGCCATGGTACGGCCCCAGCTTCCACTCCTGGAGGAAACTGTGCACTCAACCGTCTCCACAGACCGCGGCGGCTTTCAGGTTGGGGAAATCGGTCCCCACGGTTCAGGAGCGCAGGGTGGCGACCAGCCGCCGGGGCATTTCCAGGAGATCCAATGCCTCATGGACGCTGGGGAGGTACAGATGGGCCGCGATCAGGGCCTCCACCGATGTCCCCTCGAGGCTCGAAACCGCCATGCTCAAAGCCGCGGCCCCCAACATCAGTCGGTCATTGCGGCCGTTGCCTATGGCGACCACCCGCTCGGGGTTGAGCCTTTGCACATAGGCCAGTTTGGCCTCCGCCTCGGACCCGGGAGTCAGGATCGTCAGCTCGGCGGCCAGGCCCTGGAGCGCCTCCCGGGCGCGGCCGAACGTATCAGCGGTGACCACATGGAGCTTCAGGATACCGGACAATGCGTGGAGACGATCGATGACGCCGGACATCATCCGGCCGTCCACAGCCAGGGTGCCGTTATAGTCGAGCACCAGGTGTTCCAGGGATAAGGTCTTGAAACCGGGGATGGCGAGATCGAGCATGGTGGTCCACCTGGGCAAATGATTGGTACACGAGTACATCTGCTTGAGTAGGTGTCATCAGCCAACGGGGCGGTTTCGGGGCGAACACCATCACCAAGCGTCAGCTTATTACAGCTAGCCGGTCGGAAGGAAGCTGAATTTCACAAGCTCTATGGCGCGCCGGTTTCCGCGGGCAGGGCGGCGGCGACCGTCTCTCTCATGCCCAGGGGATAGCCCCGGGTGGCCTGGACCAGCCCGCGCAGCTGCGCCGGCCCCCAGCCCAGCCGGTGCATTGCCGACCAGGCATGGAAGAACTCCCGGGCCGTGGCCGAATCCAGGCGTTCCAGGGTCAGGAGGGGCGCCGGAGCGAGCGCGGTGCGCAGGTGCAGGAGCGCCTGCTCCGGCAGGAACCGCTCGGTGACCGCCACCACTTGGAACCGGCCCTGGCTCCGGAGCCAACGGGCAAAGTCGATCCGCTGACGGGTGGCTTTGGCGAGGTTATCCAGCACGACCACCCGGGACCGTCGATCCGGCAGGGCTTGGCCGGCGATGGCCCGGCGCTGGGCGGCGGGGGACAACCATCCACGCCGGAGCGCCTCCCGTTGTTCCGGAAACAAGGTGAAGAACAAGTCCTGGCGCATTCGGCCAGGCGTCAAGGCCCCGTCGAGGAATGTGAAGGCCCAGGTTTCCTTCAGTTCCCATGCCAAATGCCGCAGAACCGCGGTCCGGCCGATGCCGAACGGCCCGGTCAACACCAGGTTTTTGCCAGCCATCAGTTCCGCACGAATCCGGTCGAGTTCCTCCTGGCGGCCCACGAACAGGGGATCAAGCGACGGTCTCATGCGTCCCTTCCATCCTGAAGGTGTTCGCCCGGTGCCGGAGCGGGGGGTGCTGGCCTGCCCTCCGGATCCCCGCTTCCTAAGGTTTGCACCAGAAAGGCGCGCATCTCCTTGAGGACGCCGAGGGTTTCCTCATGGGCCGCGGCCAGGCCCCTCGCTTCCTCCAGAGGCATGGGGCCATAGGCTTCCAGGCGCCTTCCACCCAGTTCCTGCAGGTCGATCTCCACTCCCATGAGGAGAATGTAGGCGGACCGGGAAGCTGGTATGCAGGGAACCGGCATCTCGATGCCGAACCGGTCCAGGGTCGCCTTCAGCAAGCTACGGACCCGGGCGGCCTGTTCCTGGAGGGTCGCGCGCTGCCAGGGCTCGGTGTCCAGGATGACCTGGCCGAAGGGCGCATGGGATTCGTCCCCGGCGAGGATCGCCTCGGCCTTGCGCAGAAGGTCGTCCATGTGCTGGTAAGTGCTGGCCAAGCGCCGGCGATGGCCCGGGTTCATGGGAAAGGTGATCCAGGGATGGACATCTCCGGCTCCTATGGGCTGAACGCTCACAGGAGTCATCAGCTCATGGGGAGCGGTTCAGGCGGACTCCATCGCCTGATGGAAGCGTAGCACTGCTCCTGGCAGGGCTCAAGGTGCTCCACCGGGGTGGTCCAGGAGGGGTTGGTTGAGGGTTGAAAGTCCTACATTTTTACACGTATCCTCAACCTGCCCCCAGCAGGTTCCGGTCCCCGGCGAGCCATGCCAAAGCCTCCCGGTGGGCGCGCCGCTCCGCCTCCGAAAGCAGGTCGCCCCGGCGGGCGTCAAATTTGAGGCTGAACCCAGACATGGCCTGGGCCACCCGGACCAGGCGCTGCGCCAGGCGCTGGGCCAATTCGGCCCCCTGGTTGCGCTCCAGCTGGGCCAGCACCAGGGGTAGGTGCTGAAGGCAGAGGTCTGGGAGAACCTCTGAAGTCCCCAGGAGGTCCACCCTGATCTGTTCCACCGCGTCCCGGGTAGCCTGCTCCAGCGTCTGGCAAGCCATGCAAGTGCCGGGGTGGGCCAAATGGGGAACCGGATCCAAGACTGCTTCACCTAGTCCGATCTGGGCCAAGGTTTCCAGACGGCTCGCCAAATGTTCCATCAGGCCCGGTAGTCCTGCGCAAAGCCCTCTGGGAGAGGAGAAGCGTCCCAGGAGCCATAGGTGGGAGGGGCAGAGGCCAGTGGTGGCCTGGAACGCGCCCTGCACCTCAGCGTCCGACGCCAGCGCCTGTTGGAACTGGGTGAAGAAGTCATAGAGGACGCGCCAGACTTGGGCGCAGACAACGCATCCGGGACCCTCGCATACCGTTGCCGCCTGCGACGTCCCCAGGCATCCAGGGAGGGCGCCCCGCTCCACGTTCGAGCGTATCTGCCGCACTTGAATGTCCAATGCCCCATCCAGACTTGCCAGGCACCGTTCCCAATAATCCCGGGCGATCTGCCCGAAGGGCTGCGAGGCCTCCTGGATGGCCACCGGAAGCCGCGCCCGTATCAGGTTGACGGTGTGGCGACGGGCCCATCGTCCAGGCAATAAAAGCCCCATGAGACTGACAGGCAGTTGAGGATCCCAAACCGGGGGGGCTGGTTGGCCCAGGGCGGGCGGTTCCCAGCGCATGCCGCCCGTCTGGAGGGCCGCGGCGACAAGCAGCCCCAGGTCCTCCTGCCCGGTGCCGGCCCCTTGGGATCGACGCCATTGGGCGGCCAAGGCCGGCCCAGCTTCCAAACCGAGATTCCGGGCCAGGGCACCCACTTCAGTTTGGAGGGCGCGTACCGCCTTCGCCTGGCAGTCTGCGAGGGTTTGGAGGACCCTGTGCCGAAGCTGCTCCTCGAACGTGTCGCGATCCCATGGTTTCAGCGGGCCTGTCGCCGCTTCCAGCACCGCTTCCAGGGCCGTTCCGGCCGCGGACTGGAACCGCTGAGTAAGTAGCGAAATGGTCTCCTCCGACCAGGTCTGCACCCCCGACCGGTAGGAGTCGAACAAGGCCCGCCGGGCGGATTCCAGCCCCTCCCATAGGAGCATCAGGATCCCCCGGCCGCCGAAGGCAGCGGGTCCTCTAACAGCTGCCGGAACAAGTCCAGCCCGAAGCTGGTGGGCAAGGGTTCACCCACTTCCAGCTTGAAGGTTCTCCGGCCTTCCACCGGCCGCTCCGCCCGCAGGAACAGCGCGGGAAGGCGCGGGTCGTCGTGAACGCCGTGGGCGAAATCGTAAAGGTGGGTGACATAGGCGACCTGGATGTCTTTGGCCACCAGGGCGCTAACCACTTGCCTGGCAATCTCGGATCCTTCGCGCTCGTTGGTCGCCGCGAACGATTCGTTGAAAAGGATCATGCCATCCGGTTTGAGCCCATCCACGATCCGGCTCATGCGCTCCAGCTCTTCGGCGAATTTTCCCCGGGTCATGGAGGCATCCTCCTCCCGTTTGAAGTGGGTAAACAAACCCTGGCACAGGTGGCCGACGCAGACTTCGGCGGGAACGAACAGTCCGCACTGCAGCATCAGCTGGGCCTGTCCCAGGGCGCGGAGGAAGGTGGTCTTGCCGCCCTGGTTAGCGCCGGTGATGAGCACCAGGTTCGCCCGATCGGAGAGGAGATCATTGCCCACGATCTTCCGGCCCAGGTTCAGCGCCAGCGTAACGTCATAGGCGCCCCTCAGCTCCTGGCGCCGCTCCCGGGAGGGCAGCGGGACCGGGAAGGCAGTGGGCGCGCCCAACTGCCGAAGCCGGTCGTGCAGGTTCAGGGCGCCCACGTAAAAGGCCAGTTCGGTCCTGAGCATGACCAGGAAATTGAAAATGTGTTCGGCGGACTGGCCGAGGGCGTTGGCCACCACATCCAGGCCCCGGTCTTTCAGGTCCGACAGGGCCTTGGCACCGTTCTCGTCGCGGGGGTCGAGAGTGTAGGAGAAATCCTTGGGGCGTTTTCGGAAGATCCGTCTGAACCAGCTGACCTCCTGGGCCTTGGGGAGGCACAGGACATAGTCCCGGCCCTTGTTGCCCGGGTCCAGCCCGGTGGCGAGCAGGATTCCCGATCTGAACTGCATGTTCTTCAGGTGCTGCTGGATGCCGTCGAAATAGGTGTCATCCAGCTCCACGCGCAGCATGGTGAACAGCCGCCGCAGCCCCTCGGACTGAACGCGGTCCCCATGGGTATCGGCGACGTGGCGCAACCGCTTAAGCGCTGTGACGACGATCTCCATCAAGTGGAGGGAATCCCACAGGACCAGGGTCGGGTGGTTGGTGTGGCTGCGCCAGAGCTTCTTCTCCGCGGCCATGGCCTCCCCGGTGAGGTTGTAGGCTTCCCGGAGCGCATCTGGGAAGCGGATGGCGTCCTTCAGGACATCCTGCCGGAAGCGGATCTCATCCAGGTCGAAGCTGCTGTCAAGCAGCGCCTTGTTCGCCACTTCCAGCAGGAGGGGATCGCCGCCCGCCATAGCCTGGGTCAAGGTGGACAAGGCAAGGTCCTGAACCAGGTCCGCAGCCTGGGCCGGTGCCGGCGCGCGCAGGTTGAAGTCCCGGTCCTGATGCATCAGGTGGGCTTTCATCTCACAACCTTTCCAACAGCTGGTCGTAGGTCAGGCGGTAGCTCGCGGCCAGGGACAAGGCGTAGGCCAGGCCATTGGCGGGCTGGCGGACGATCCTGAAGGTGCGCGCATGGTCGTGCTCGGGTGCGACGGTGCTGACCATGCTGACCGTCTTTGCGCTCATGCCCGCCAACTCGTCCAGGAAGGTCACGCAGACGCCAAGGGCATCCAGCTCGAGGACCCGGCCGATCACCTTGGTTGCCATGGCGGTGGCGTCCTGCCAGGTGGTCGAGGCGAAGATTTCGTTGATGACGATGAGGCTGTTGGAGTTCGCCTGGCTCAGGATAGCGTGCATCCGCATCAGCTCGTCCTGCAGCTTGCCGTGCAGGTTGGCGGCGGCCTCCTCCTGCTCGAAGTGGGTGTAGAGCCGGTCGTACAGGAAGAGTTGCGCCTCCCGGCCCGGCACCGGACAACCTAGGCAACCCAGGACATGCACCTGGGCGAAGGCCCGGGCGAAGGTGGTCTTGCCGCCCTGGTTAGGGCCGGTGATGACGATGATCCGCTCCTGCCCCTCCAAACGGAAGTCGTTGACGACCACGGGCGCCTTCGCCCGAACCAGCTTATGGGCCAGGGCCAGGTCAAAGAAGTCAACGGCATGGACGGCCTTGGTGGTGCGGGTGAGGTTCGGGTAGCAGAACTTCAGCCCAGCCTGATCGAGGGGCGCAGTGAACTCCAGATAGGCCAGATAGAACTGGACTTCACGGTCGAAGGCCGTGATGGGCTCAAACAGGAACTCGACATGGTTGACATGAAAGGCAGCCAGTGCCGAGAAAGGCTCCGGGAACAGCTGGGACACAAAAAACAGGATCTTCTCCTCGACGTGGTTCATGCCCGGCCACTCACGGAACTGGGACCGCCAGTCCTTCACGGCCCCCTGCTTGAACTTCTCGAAGAACCTGGCCACCGCTTGGCCGTAATCCTCCTCCTGGTCGTATTTCCGGACCCGGAAGGTAGCGCCTTGGATGGATACGGTATAGGTCAGTTCGGAGAGGGCCTGCCGGATTCGGCCCGCTTCCTGGGACAGGCTGGTGAACCCAGCGCTTTCGGCATAGTGGGTCAGGAACTGCTGGAAAGCGCGAAAGCCGCGGGATTTGGGGCGGGACGATTCCAATGACCGCGAAAGGTCCTGGACCGCATCGCAATAGACGGTAGCGGCCTCCAAATACCAACGTTCCTTCTGCAACGGGTAATCGATTTTCCCCGCCTGCAGGAGGTGCTGCCGCACGGTCGTCATCTGGGTGCAAAAGGCCCTGACCGCGGCATTGAGGTCATCCAGTTCCAGGTCACGCATCACCTCCTGACGGTAGAGGATCCCGTCCAACTCCTGCAGGGGGGCATAGAAGAAACCCTTCAGGTCGTACTCCTGGCGGCTGGCCGTAATGGCCTCCACGATCTGGTCGAAGTTGATGTCCCGTGCGAAAGCCGGGACTGGCGTCCCCGCCCCGGTTGGGCCCGGCCCGCCTTCCAGGTAGAGGATGCTTTTGAATTCCATGGGACTGCACGCCTCCTTGGGAACCTTTCCCGGCCCGCGGTCCGGCGGGGCGCTGCCCCAGGCGGCCCTGCCCGGGGCCCTCAGGCCCGATCCACTCAGGCGTGACGGAATGCCTGGCGCCCCGCGTACTTCGCCCGGGTCCCAAGCTCGGTCTCGATGCGCAGCAATTGGTTGTATTTGGCCACCCGCTCGCCGCGGGCCGGGGCGCCGGACTTGATCTGTCCCGCGCCCAGGGCCACTACCAGGTCGGCGATGAAGTCGTCCTGGGTTTCTCCGGAACGATGGCTCATCTGGCACCGGTAGCCTCCCGCCCTGGCCACTCGTGCCGTCTCGGTGATCTCGGAGATGCTGCCGATCTGGTTGGGCTTGAGCAGCACGGCGTTGGCGACGCCGGTGGCGATGGCCTCCTTGACCCGGGCCGGATCCGACACGAAGATGTCGTCCCCCACCAACTGCAGATCGGCGCCCAGAACCACGGTCAGGTGCTTCCAGCCGGCCACGTCGTCCTCGGCCAGACCATCCTCCAGGGACAGGATGGGGTAGCGCCCGAGCCATTCCCCATACATGGCGGTCATCGCTTCCGCATCCAGGGACTGCCCGGCGAAGACATACTTCCCATCCTGGTAGAACCCATTGGCGGCTGGATCCAAGGCGATGAAGGCGTCCTCGCCGGGGCGATAGCCGGCCTTTCCCATGGCTGCCACCAGCAGGTCCAGGGCCTCGGTGGGATGGCTGATGTTGGGGGCGAACCCGCCCTCATCACCCACCGACACGGAGAGGTGCTTGGATTCCAGGAGCCTGGCCAGAGCGTGGTAGATTTCGGCTCCGGCCCGGAGGGCGTCCTTGAAGCTGGGCAAGCCTGCGGGCACCACCATGAATTCCTGGAAGTCCAGGGGGTTGTCCGCATGGGCGCCGCCATTGAGGACGTTGAAGCAGGGCACTGGCAGCATCGTGGCATCGGCCCCGCCGAGGCTTTGGTACAGCGGGGCACCTTCCGTCATGGCACGGAGGCGGGCGGCGGCCATGGAGACGCCCAGGATGGCGTTGGCGCCCAGGCGGCTCTTGTTGGGCGTACCGTCCAGTTCGATCATCATCTGGTCCAGGACGGCCTGGGAGGGCAGGACCTTTCCCACCAGTTTCGGAGCGATTTCGCCCACCACCGCCGAGGCGGCGCCCAGCACGCCCTTGCCGCCGAAGCGCTTGGGATCGCCATCCCGGCGCTCCAGAGCCTCGTTCTTGCCGGTGGACTTGCCGGAGGGCACTGAGGCTCGGGCGGTCAGGCCATTGGCCTGCACGGTCACCTCCAGGGCCGGGAACCCCCGGGAATCCAGGATCTCCAAAGCTGACAAGCGTTCTATTCTCATTGCTCGCTCCTTTCCGCCTTAAAGGTTGGAAGAGTCAAACCGAAGGTGAGGACGGGCCAAGCCAGCCGCCAGGGCCTTCTTGCACCCTTGTGCGCCGCTAGCCTTCTGCCGTTGCGATCCACCCATGCACCCCCCCGGTCCGCTTAGGTGCCATCAGCCATCGGGGCGGTTATAGGGTGGACACCATCACCAGGAAAGAATCTACACCTGGACCCCACTGCCCTGGAAGGCAAACCTGAAAAAACCTACCTGATCCCGGGTCCTGGTGGAGGCTGGAATCGGTGTTTCAGTGGATGACCAGGAAGCGCTGGCTGGTCAGCACCGCCACGCCCACGGCGACCTGCAGGGTGGTGGACCAGGCCACCTTGTACAGGATGGGGCGGGAAACGCGCTTGAAAATCAGTGGCAGGTTGGTCATCAGGCTCGCCATGGAGGCGATGACGGTAGCTGTTCCGGCCAGGGCCGGGGTGATCTTCATGCTGGCACTGAGATTGGCGGCCGCCGCGGTGGCGCTGGCGCTGCTGGCCATCCCGCTGAAGCAGCTCGCGGTGATGAAGCCGCCGGCCCCGAATAGACGCTCCGCCAAGGTGCTCAAGACCTGAATGCCGAGGAAAAGAATCCCATAGGACATCACCCGATGCAGGGAGATGGGCGAACTTAGGGCCAGCTCCTGGCCCAACTCGTCACCGTTCTTGCCGAAGGGTACCAGGAGGGAAACCACCGCCATGGCCACCAGGGGGCCTACGGCGATATAGAGGGCCCGGGGCGCGAACACGGCCAGAAGGAAGATGTTGCGGATGAACATGGCCAGGGTGGCGAACAGCACGACGCCCACGATGCGGGTTCCCTTGACGATGTTCATGAGCTCTGCGATGGCGGCGCGGTTATTGACCAGCCCGCCCAGGAAGGCGGTCCAGAAGAGGCCCCGGTTGCCGTACAGGCGCAGCAGGACATAGTTGACGAAGGCGATTCCGGCGATGACCACCACTGTGACCCAGGCTTCTCGCAGGTTTACCAACTGCCATGGGTCCACGAACCGGTCCGGCAGGATCGGGTAGATCACCAGGCCAATCAGGCCGAGGAGCACCGCGCTGCGCAACTCGTCGATCGTCACCCCGCCGGCGAATTTGCGCAGCTCCAACTTCCAGGCCAGCAGCATGGTCATCAGGATCGCGCCAGCCACGGGGGTGAAGCTGTGGCCCAGGCCCACCAGTGCCCCCAGGGCAAAGGTAACAAGCAGGGCGGCCGCGGTGGTGATTTCCACGGTACCGTTGGCCATCAAGTTGCGCACGTTGAAGAGGGCGATCAGGACGATCACTCCGGCCAAACTGACCAGGCAGAAGGCGGGAGAGATCATGATGGTCACAGCCGCAAGCATTGCTGTCAGGCCGAAGGTCCGGATCCCGGCATCCTTGCTGGCGGATTCGCGTTCGAAGCCGGCCAGCATGCCGATGGCCAGCGCGACCGCGAGCTTGAACGCCACGGTATTGGGGGGGAACCGGGTGATCGTCTCGAAATTCATCATGCAACCCCCAATCTTAGTTCGGTCGTTTGCTTGCTGAATAATGGGTTTAAACGATACCGCAAGCCACACTTTGATTGGTGTATGAAAAATCAAGATTCCTTCGGTGCAATGTAGCACGGCCAGTGGCCCTGGTACTGGGCGAACATCCTCCGTTCCAGCTTGAGGCCCGCCACCGGGTTCAAATTCCCGATGGCGGCAGATGGCCAAATCGTCTGGTCGTGGTTGGATCCTCCCGAGCGGCCAAGGCCCTTGGACCCGCCATCTGCCACAGTCGCGAAACTTGGTGGACAAGGATTGGGAAGATGTTCAGGCTTGACTGCATGCCAATCTGGAAGGTTTTGCCCTCACCTCTGGTGCCATCCAGAGGCGCCGTTCAGTTCGCAGTGGGGATGCCGAGCTTGATCAACGAAATCACAGCCCCCGTGAACCATTTCGAAAACGAGTTATTGGCTTATGACTAGTATTTACAAAGGTTGAGAGCAAATCATTACCGCTGGACTCACGAGTCCAGG
>PLUC01000213.1 GCA_003165415.1 Holophagaceae bacterium | reverse complement strand
CATGGTGTCGTAGATGGCCAGGCCGGCGGTGACGCTGCCGCCGGGGCTGTTGATGTAGATCTGGATGTCCTTGTCCGGGTCTTCGCTCTCCAGGAACAGCATTTGCGCTACCACGGCGTTGGCCACGGAATCATCGATGGCGGTGCCCATGAAAATGATGTTGTCCTTCAACAGGCGGGAGTAGATGTCGTAGCTCCGCTCGCCGCGCGGGGTTTCCTCGATGACAATGGGCGGATAATAGGCGTGTTCCATGAGGTCTCCTAGCTCGGATTAAGGATAGCGGAGAAAGCCGGAAGCCGTTCAACGAACCGCCAGGCCAGGGCTCGCGCCCCTTTGCAAAGCTCAACGGAGGTCCTGGACCGCCCGTGCCCAGGCGTCCCAGGCATCCGGATCGAACCGGGGAGGACCCGCGGGCAGGTTGCGACGCAGGGCCAGGAACCGCCCCAGGGCTGGCCGCCAGAGGCTTTCCGGCAGCTGCTCCGCGGCCCGGGCGCAGGCTTCGACGCCTGCCGGGGTCTGGCACACCAGCAGGGCCTGGTGCCCGGCTTCGAGGCAGAGCCGCACCCGTTCCGGCCAGTCCCAGTCCCGGCAGCCGCCCATCTCCAGGTCGTCGGGCAGCCAGCGGGCCTGGACGCCCCAGGGATTGTCCGCGACCACGGGCCGGCAGAGGCTCGCCGGCAGCCCGGCGCCGCCCGGGAGCAGCAGGTGCGCCACCATGACCAGGCGGTCGGCGTGGGCCAGCATCCGGAACGGGCGCAGGCCGGGTTCCATGGCCCCGGCGCGTTCCGGCAGGCCGAGGTGGCTGTCCAGGGCGGTGCCGCCCAGGCCCGGGAAGTGCTTGAGACAGCCGCGCACGCCGGCGCCCTCCAGCCCCGCCAGGAAGGCGCCGGCCGCCCGGGCCGCCTCCAGGGGGTCTTCACTGGCGCAGCGGTCGCCCATGGCGGCGCCCGGGGCCCACAGGTCGGCCACCGGGGCGAAATCCACGTTGACGCCCAGCAGGGCCAGGCCCCGGCCCCAGAGGGCGCCCCAGCGCCGGCAGGCCAGGGGACCGCCCCGCAGCCACAGGTCGCGCAGGGCCGGGGTGAGGCCCGCCCAGGGCCGCAGGCGGGAGACGGCCCCCCCTTCCTGGTCCATGGCCACGGCCAGGGGCGCCGCCTGGCCCCAGCGGGCCTGGAGCCGGCAGATGAGCTCGTGGCAGCGGGCCGGGCCGGTCCTGGGGTCCGGGTCGAGATTGCGGCCGAACAGGACCACGCCGCCCGGGGCGGAGGCCTGGCGCACCTCGGGCTCATCCAGGCCGAAGATCCCGTTCCAGAGCAGCAGGCTTGGGTTCTCCGGCATGGGCCGCCTCAGGGAAGGTGGGTGGCGCCCAGGGTCCTGGACCGCTCGGCGCCCACCTGGTCCCGGGTGCGCCGGAGCCCGTGCAGGGCCGCTTCCAGCTGCCGGCGCCAGAGGACGAAGTCGGGGTCGTCCGGGAGGAACGCGTTGCGCTCCTGGAAGCCCAGGCAGAGGGCGCCGAGCACCAGGACCCCGCTGCGCAGGGGGATCAGGTAGCCTTCGTGGCACCCGGGCCACGCCCATTCCACCGGGCCCGCCAGGGCGGAGGGCGGCGGCAGCGCGGCCGGCGGGGGCTCGAAGTCGGGCCGCTTCCAGCCGTCCCCGGGGGTGGGCAGCAGGGGCAGGCAATGGGCCGGGCCGAACCGCACCCGCAGGTGGGCCAGGAATGGTTCGAGGATGGGCCCTTCGGTCAGCTCGCCCTGGGAGGCCACCAGGAGATCATTCAGTTTCAACACTTCCTGATGAAAACGGTTGAGTTCCCGCACCCGGGCCATGACCCGCTCCTCCAGGTCGTTCTGGTAGCCGGTGAGCTGCCTCAGCACCGCGGCATGGTCCAGGGCCCGGTCCAGCACCGCTTCGATTTCCGCCAGCTTGAAGGGCTTCTGGACGAAGTCGTAGGCCCCGTACTTCACCGCCTGGATGGCCGTTTCCAGGGAGGCGAAGCCGGTGAACACCACGCAGAGGGTGAGCGGGTCGTTGGCCTTCACCGCCTCGATCAGCTCGAAGCCGCTGGGGCCGCCCGGCATGTTCAGGTCGGTGAGCACCACCGGGTAGTGCCGGGTGCGCATGAGCGCCAGGGCGGTGACCGCGTCCGGCGCGTCCTCCACCTGGTAGCCGTCCAGGGTGAGCGCCTCCTTGAGGTTGGCTCTCAGGTCGGCCTCGTCGTCCACCAGGAGGATGGGATCGGGCATCATGGGCTGACCATCTTGACGTTGAGCATGTCTTTGGTCAGCTCGTAGACTTTGGCTTCATGGAAGATGTCCAGCGCACCCCGGTCCAGCAGGCCGGCTCTGGTCTCGTGCTCGAGGATCTCCAGGCTGCGGGGGATGCTCACGGCGGCCTTGTAGGGGCGGTCCGCCGCCACCAGGGCGTCGTAGACGTCGCAGATGGCCATGAGCTTGCTCTGGGCCGGAATCTCGTCCGACTTCAGATGCCGGGGATAGCCCATCCCGTTCAGCCGTTCGTGATGGGCATAGGCGATGTCGGCCACCTGGGCGAAGGCCCCGGTCCAGGGGATCTTGCTGAGGAAATTGAAAGTCTTCTGCACGTGGCTGTTGATCTCCTCCCGCTCCTCGGCCGACAGGCTGCCCTTGGGAATGCGCAGGGCGGAGATGTCGGCGCTTTCCAGGATCCTGGCCTCGCCCTCGAACCAGTGGTGGAAACCGAGCTCCTCCAGCTCGTCCATGGCCTCCACCACCTCCTGGGGGAGCACCTGGGGCTCGTTGCAGCGGAGGATCAGGTCGGCGATGCGCTCGCGCTCGGCCCGGTGGGCGGTGAGCAGCACCGTGGCGTAGGCCGGGTCGAACGGCTCGCCGTTCTTCCAGGCCTCCAGCACCCGGGTGTTGACCGCTTCCAGGTCGCGCTGGTACAGCCGCTGCAGGATCCGCTCCAGCCGCTCCGGCTCCAGCTTGCGCGCCTTGACCAGCACCTGCTCGCGCACCCCGACCTTGCCGAAGTCGTGCAGCAGGCTGGCGTAGCGGATCTCCCTCAGCTGGGGGTCGTTGAAGCTGACCGGACCATAGGGGCCCGCCGGGGTGCGGTTGACCGCCTCCGCCAGGCCCACCGTGAGCAGCGCCACCCGGGCGGAATGGCCCGAGGTGGAGGGGTCCCGTTCTTCAATGGCGGTCACGGCCGCGTTGACGAACCCCTCGAACAGCTTTTCGATGTTCTCGTTGAGCTTCAGGATCTCCTGGGTGCGCTCCTGCACCATCTGTTCCAGCTGGTTCTGGTAGGCTTCGTTGTCCCGCTTCAGCTTGTAGTGGTCCAGGGCCCGCACCAGGCTGGCATCCAGTTCGGCCAGTTTGAACGGTTTCTGGATGAAGTCGTAGGCCCCGCGCTTGAGCGCCTGGATGGCCGATTCGGTGGTGGCGTAGCCGGTCATGAGGATGCAGAAGGTCCTCGGGTCGATCTCCTGCACGGTGTTGATCAGGTCCAGGCCGGAAAGCCCGCCCGGCATGTTGAGGTCGGTGAAGATGATGGCATAGTGCTGGGCCTTGGCCATCTGGATGGCGGCTTCGGCGGTTTCCGCCCCTTCCGGGGAATAGCCCATGCTGCTCAGGGCCTCCACCAGGAGGGTCCGGAAATCAGGTTCGTCATCGACGATCAGAATTCGATTGGTATCCATGATTGCCCCAGGATAGCAATCCTATCGGCTCCTTAAGTTGGAAAAACTAAAAGAAGCGATGAAGCGGTCCTCAACGGGCCGCCGGGGGCGGAAAATTCTCCAGCATCTTCTTGACGGCCAGGGTCACCCGCTCTTCGGCGTCCTGGGGATCCTCGATCCCGGTGAGGGCGCCGTCGGCCACGGCCTGCCACACCATCTGGTTGGTCTTGTTGTCCACCACCTCCAGGACCATGCTGCCTTCCCGGAAGGCCTGCACCTCCTGGAAGCCGATGCCGGGCCCATAGCCCCAGGGCCGGCCCCAGCCGTAGCCCCCGCTGTAGGTGGAGACGATCCGGTTGCGGTACACCGGGTAGTAGGTGAGCAGGAAATCGGGTTCGCCGGCCTCCTGCCGCTGGTAGCCCTTGGCGGCCAGTTCCCGCTCCAGGATCCGGCGCACCCGGCGGTCCATGATCGGATTCTCCACACCGTCGGCCTTGCCCTTGGCCCGGGCGCTGGCCGCGTACCAGTCGAAGGTCTTGAAGGAGGCGTAGCTGGCGTGGGGGTCGAAGTCATACTTCACATAGATGTCGCTGCATCCGGCCAGGAGACCCAGGGCCGGCACCAGGGCGAATTTCAAGAGTTTCATCATGACCCCCCGGGGGAAGCTGTGCTTTGGAATGGATCCTTCAGATCCTTGAGAGGTTTAGGTGTCGTTGCGAAATGACCTGCGCTTTTCAGGTCATTTCGTTACGACACTTTATGCCGGACCGGCACCGAAATGGCGAGATTCAATTTGACTCAACGGCTTAACCCTTCCATGGTGCCACGCCATGAAATCACCTTCATGGGCCCAGGGCAAGGCGACGCCGTTGCTTTCGACCTCGTAGGTGTGGAAATGACCGGTGATGAAGGTTTCGCTGGGATGTTCCGCCGCGGCCGCGCGGAACGCCTCCCGGGGGAAGGCCAGCTTGTAATTTCGGTTGGTGGTGTGCAGGGCCCGCTGGAGGCGCCCGGCCAGGGCCTTGGCGCAGGCCCTGGGCAGGAGCCGGGCCATCAGCCATACCGGGCCGCTGCGGGACACCAGGTTCCACAGCCGGTAGCGCCAGTCGGCGACGTTCACCAGGTCCCCGTGCTCCCAGGCGAGGCCTTCGCCGGCCAGTTGCCCGCCCGTGCCTTCCCCCATCAGGTCGAACCGCCTGGACAGGCTGTCCAGGAAATATTCCCGGTTGCCCAGCCACAGCCCCACCCAGCGCCCCTCCCGCCGGGTGGCCTCCACCCAGGCCAGGAAGGCCTTCTCCTGCGGGCCGTCCATGCCGGGCAGGCCCACCCACACGTCGAACACGTCGCCCAGGAACAGCCAGTCCGCTCCGGGATGGGCGGCCCGGGCTTCCAGCAGGCCGGTGAGCTCGCCGCTCCAGTGGGGGTCGGCCACCAGGATCAGCGGCGCGGCCGGGTCGCTCCGGCGCGCCGTGCCCCGCTGCCAGCCCATGCCGGACAGGCGGGTCAGCACCACCGGCAGGCTGCCGGCGGCCAGGCCCAGGACGGTTCCGGCCAGGTCGGCCAGCCAGTCCACCGGATCGCCGCCCCGGCCCGGGACGAAGGCCTGGTGGATTTCGTCGGCGGCCCCGAACAGCGCCAGCAGCCCGAACAGGATGAGGTGGCGCCGGTAGATGGGAGTTCCATGCCGGTTTTCGCGCCAGGCCAGTTCCAGGCTGAGGGCGAACAGGGCGAACCCGGCCGCGTGGGCGGCGTAGTCCAGGGGATGGGGCAGCCCGATGCCCAGGGGCAGGACGGCCAGGCCGCCCAGCCAGACAATGGCCCCGGCGATCACCACGGGTACGGCCCACAACCAGGTTCGAGGCATCCTGACGCTCCGCCTTCCAACCTACCAGACTTAATCCGGCAGTTCCCGCTGGACGAACCGGTCCGGGTGCCGCTGCTGGATCTCCTGGAATAACGGGAAATGGTTGAAGAAGGACTCCACCAG
Organism: Holophagaceae bacterium; assembly: GCA_003165415.1. GTDB lineage: Bacteria > Acidobacteriota > Holophagae > Holophagales > Holophagaceae > Mesoterricola. The sequence continues at coordinate 12,968 of PLUC01000213.1, read as the reverse complement.
GTCGGGATCGAACAGCTTGCCGCTCTCGGTGTGGATGTAGCCCAGCACTTCCCCTTCCTGCCACGGGCGCTTGTAGACCCGGCGGTTGATCAGGGCGTCGTAGACGTCCACCAGGCAGGTGATCCGGGCCTCGATGGGGATGTCCTTCCCCTTCAGGCCGTTGGGGTAGCCGGAGCCGTCCCACTTCTCGTGGTGGCAGCCGGCGATGCGGGCGCCCATCTGGATGAAGGGCACGGTGGAATCCTTCAGGATATTGGCGCCCATGGTGGTGTGGGTCTTCATGATGATCCACTCCTCCTCGGTCAGGGCCCCGTTCTTCTGCAGGATCCGGTCGGGCACGCCGATCTTGCCGATGTCGTGCATGGGCGCGGCGGCGCGGATGCAGTCCAATTCCTCCTCGTCCCAGTCCAGCAGGCGGCCCATCTCGGCGGCGTACAGCCCGATCCGGCGCACGTGGGCCCCGGTCTCGTTGTCCCGGTGCTCGGAGGCGGAGATGAGGCGCAGGGCCACCTCTTCCCGGGAGGCCCGGATCACCTTGGTCTGCTCCAGCACCCGCTGGGCCATGAGCTGGTTCCGGTCCTGGTATTCCAGCTCCAGCATGCGCCGGCGCAGGGCGTTGGCCACCGCGATGAGGATGTCGTTGGTCTTGAACGGCTTCAGCACGTAGCCGTAGGCGCCGTGGCGCAGGCACTCCATGGCCATCTCGGCGTTGTCCATGGAGCTCACCATCACGATGGCGATCTCCGGGATCCGGTGGGCCATGGCCTTCACCAGGGACAGGCCGTCCATGCCGGGCATCCGGATGTCGCACAGCACCAGGTCGATGCGCTCCCGTTCCAGCAGCGCCAGGGTCTGGTGCCCGTCGGCCGCCTCCCAGCAGGTGAAGCCGTGCCTGCCCAGCATCCTGGTCAGGGACACCCGGACGATCTCCTGGTCGTCCACCACCAGGATATGGATGTCCTTGGGCTCATGGCCGGGCAGGGGCCAATCGATGGGGAGCGCTTTGGGGGAACCGTTCGGGCTCATGTGCATGGACTCTGTGGCTGGCACGGGATGGAGTCAAGGATTATAAGTGCTTTGGGGCACCCGTAAAGGCCTGAAGGGCCACACCGAGGATGATCAAGGTCAGGGCGGCCCAGCGCATGGGCGGGATACTTTCGCCGAGGATGGTCTGGCTCATCAAGGCATTGGCCAGGAAACCCAGGGCCAGGAAGGGGTAGGCGTAGTTCACCTCCACCAGGTTCAGGGCGCCGGCCCAGACCACCACGCTGACCCCGTAGCAGGCCAGGCAGCCGAGGGTCCAGGGGTTCAGCCCCAGCCTCACCAGGGAGGGCACATCCCAGGTCATGCCGCCCACCGCGTTCAGTCCCTTCTTCATGGCGATCTGGGCGAAGGCGTTCAGCAGCACGCCGGCCAGGATGAGGGGCAGGGCTTTCATGTACGGGTTCATCAGGATCTCCGGTTGGGGACGGGAACAGCGGGAGGACGCCTGCGGAGCAGGAGGGCAACGCCCCCGCCCACGGGCATCCGGAGCAGCACTTCGAAATCGTTCCGGGTCCTCGCGTCCAGGCCCCAGGCATCGGCATCCCATTCCCGGTCCATGGCCACCAGACGCGCCTCGGGGCCCAGCAGTCGCTCCAGCTCGGCCCGCGAGCGGATCTCCGGCATGAGGTGGTCGGTGTAGACCATGACTCCACTGCGGATGGTCTGCCAGTAGTAGACCTGGCGGCCGGCGATGAGCGGTTGCACCGCGGCGGTCCAGTTCTTGTAGCCCTTCAGCGGGTCCAGCAGGCGGAAGCCCCAGGTGCCCGCCACCAGGACCGCCAGGCCCAGGGTCAGCGCGGTCGCCCGCGCCAGGAAGCGCCCTTCGCCCGCCCGGGCCCGGACCGCCAGGGTGAGGGCGCCCGCCAGGAGGATGGCGGCGACCCAGCGGAGCGGGCCCAGGAACGGCTGGATCTGGGCCTGGAGCCGGGCGCCGCCGGCGCCCAGGGCCACGGCGGCCAGGGCCAGGGCGGGCAGGCCCAGGCCCGCCGCCAGCAGGTAGCCCAGGCGCCGGATCCGGGCTCCGCCCGCGGTCAGCAGGCCGGCCAGGAGCAGGGCCAGGAACGGATAGACCATGAGCAGGTACTTGCCCTGCTTGCTCTGGGAGCAGCTCAGCAGCAGGAAGGGCACGGCCACCGCCAGGATCAGGAAGCGCACGGCCGGGTCACGGCGGGCCTCGGGCTTCCCCAGGGAGAGCGCCAGGGCCGGCAGCAGCAGGGTCCAGGGAAAGAAATCCCCGGCCAGGTACTCCAGGTACTTCCAGAAAGGCTGGAGGTGGTCCCAGGCATGCAGCGCCCGCTCGAAGTTCTGGTGGATGACCATCTCGTACACATAGGCGCCGCCGCCGCGCAGGCCCGCCGCCACGTACCAGGGCAGGATGATGGCGGCCCCCAGCAGGAGCCCCTGGCCGGCCCGGACCCCCCGGAGGGCCCCGAAGTCCCGCTGCCAGGCCAGGAAGGCCAGCCAGAGGGGCAGGGTGAGGGCCAGGGCCAGGGGGCCCTTGGCCAGGAAGGCCAGGGCCAGGGCGCCGTAGGCGCCCAGGAAGAACCCTCCGGGATGGCCGGCCGCGTGGCCCCTCAGGATCAGGTAGCCGCCCAGCCACGCCAGCCAGCTCCCCGCCAGCAGCGCGGCGAACAGCAGGTCGATCTGGATGGCCTGGGCCTGCCAAATCCAGATGGAGACCGTGGCCAGGATCATGGCGGCCGGATCGGCCAGGCCGGCGCGCAGGAACCTGGCCGCCCAGGCGCGCAAGCCGAACATGAAGGCGATGGCCGACAGGGCCGAGGGCAGCCGCAGCGCCCAGGCGGAGACTCCGTTGACGAAGCCGGCGCCGCCGGTGAGCCGGTCGAAGCCCATGGCCGAGATTTTCATGAGCCAGTAGAACAGGATGGGTTTTTCGGAGTAGGGCAGGCCGTTGAGGTAGGGCAGCAGCCAGCTGCCCCGCTCCCGCATCTCCCGCACGCACTGGGCGAAGTCCGGCTCGTCCGGGGCCCACAGGTCGCGCATGGGCACGATCAGCAGCATGAGCAGGGCGAACAGCAGCGGCACCCGGTTGGCCCGGACCCAGCGGGCCAGGGGGTGCCCCGCGGGAGCCGCCGTGTCCGGCAGGCTGCGGGCGCAGCCGGAGTTTTGGAATTCTTCCATGACCTATCTTCCCCTGAGCACGGGTGTGGACAAAGGTCTTTGCTGCGGGCTGGGGGGTGGACGCCTGCCTGGACGCGGCCTTGGCATGACCGGGCTCTTGCATTAGCTTGCCATAACTTAACTCAAACGAGTTATAAGCTAGGTTTATTTATGTTGAATTTAGGATAAGTCCAAGCACAATCATTCCAACGGTCCAATCCCTCCCAGGAACCGGGGGTCCATTCTTAACCCACAGGCTGCTGACCCGGGATCCCCCCCGGGGCCCGGATCCGCATCGGGTTCAGCCCGGTCGTCCGGGGCGCCGTCCCGAGGAAGTGCCCCATGTCGCTGCCCCCCCGTCAAGGCCTCTACGATCCCACCTTCGAACATGACGCCTGCGGCCTGGGCTTCGTGGCCACCCTCCGCCGGGAGGCCAGCCACAGCATCGTGAGCCAGGGGCTGGAGATCCTGGAGCACCTCACCCACCGGGGCGCCGCCGGCAGCGACCCGCTCACCGGGGACGGCGCCGGCATCCTGCTGCAGATTCCCCACCGGCTGCTGGCGGAGGAGATGGCGGCCGAAGGGGTCACCCTGCCGGCCCCGGGGGACTACGCCGTGGCCATGTGCTTCTTCGCCCCGGATCCGGCCGGCTGCCGCCACCACATGGCGGTGCTGGAGGGGGCGGTCATGCACCACGGCCAAGCCATCATCGGCTGGCGCACCCCCCCGGTGGTGGAGAGCGCCCTGGGGCCCTCGGCCCGGGACGCCATGCCCTCCTTCCGCCAGCTCATCATCGGCCGCAAGTGCTCCCCGGAGTCCTTCGAGCGGGTGCTCTGCACCATCCGTAAGCGGGCCAGCAAGATCGCCAATTTCGATACGTTCTACATCTGCTCCTGCTCTGCCCGCACCCTCGTCTACAAGGGGCTCATGCTGGCCGAGCAGCTGGCCGCCTTCTACCCGGACCTGGCCGACCCCCGCACCGAAAGCCGGCTGGCCCTGGTCCATTCCCGGTTCTCCACCAACACCTTCCCGTCCTGGAAGCGGGCCCACCCCTACCGGCTGCTGGCCCACAACGGCGAGATCAACACCCTGCGCGGCAACCTGGCCTGGATGTCCGCCCGGGAATCCATGCTCAAGAGCGAAACCTTCAGCAGCGACGTGGTGGAGGACTTCCGCCCCATCGCCAGGCCGGACGCCTCCGATTCCCAGGCCCTGGACCAGGTGGCCGACTTCCTGCGCCTGGCCGGGGGCCGCAGCCTGCCCCACGTGATGATGATGCTGGTGCCCGAGGCCTGGAGCCACGATCCGGACATGTCCCCGGAGAAGAAGGCCTTCTACGAGTACCACGGCTACCTCCTGGAGCCCTGGGACGGGCCCGCCGCCCTGGCCTTCACCGACGGCCGGCTCATCGGCGCCACCCTGGACCGCAACGGCCTGCGCCCGGCCAAGTGGGTGGTCACCACCGACGGCCTGGTGGTCATGGCCAGCGAATTCGGGGTGCTGGACATCGACCCCGCCCGGATCCAGCAGAAGGGCCGGCTCCAGCCCGGCAAGATGTTCCTGGTGGACACCGAGGAAGGCCGCATGGTCTCGGACGAGGAGATCAAGCGCCAGGTGGCCAGCGCGAAGCCGTACGCGGAATGGCTGGCCCAGTACAAGATCAGCCTGGCCGCCCTGCCCCCGGCCCCGGTGCAGAACCCGGTGCGGGCCGAGGAACTGGCGCGGCTGCAGAACGCCTTCGGCTACACCGAGGAGGACCTGCGCCTGGTGCTCAGCCCCATGGCCGTGGGCGGCGAGGAGCCGGTGGGTTCCATGGGCGTCGACATCCCCCTGGCGGTGCTGTCGGAGAAGCCCCAGCTGCTGTTCCGCTACTTCAAGCAGCACTTCGCCCAGGTGACCAATCCGCCCATCGACCCGCTCCGGGAGGAGATCGTGATGTCGCTGGTGAGCTGCGTGGGCGGCGAGGGCAACCTGCTGGAGGCGTCCGCGCGCCAGTGCCACATGCTGGAACTGCCCCACCCGTTCCTCACCAGCGAGCACCTGGCCAAGCTGCGGAGCAATATCCTCCCCGACTTCCGCTGCGTCACCCTGCCCATGCTGTTCCAGGTGGAAGGGGACCCCGAGCGCAACCTCTACGAGGCCCTGCGCAACCTCTGCCGTTCCGCCAGCCGGGCCATCGCCGACGGGTTCAGCCTCCTGGTCCTCAGCGACCGGGGCGTGGACGAGACCCGCGCGGCCATCCCCAGCCTGCTGGCCACCGCGGCCGTGCACCACCACCTGATCCGGGAAGGCACCCGGGTCCGGGCCGGGCTCGTGGTGGAATCCGGCGAGGCCCGGGAGGTGGCCCACATGGCTCTGCTGCTGGGCTACGGCGCCGGGGCGGTGAACCCCTACCTGGCCCTGGCCACCATCGGGGAGCTGTGCGCCCAGAACTTGCTCCCGGGCGACCTCGCCCCGGACAAGGTCGCCAAGAACTACATCAAGGCCCTCAAGAAGGGCCTGCTCAAGACCATGGCCAAGATGGGCATCAGCACCCTGGGCAGCTACCAGGGCGCCCAGATCTTCGAGGCCATCGGCATCGACCAGTTCGTCATCGACGAGTACCTCACCGGCACCGCCTCCCGCCTGCGCGGCGTGGGCCTGCGCCACCTGGCCGGGGAGGCCCTGGCCCGGCACCAACTGGCCTTCAGCCCGGATCCGGCCCAGGTGCTGGAGCAGGGCGGCCACCTGCACTTCCGGGTCAACGGCGAGCGGCACCTGTGGAATCCCGAGACCATCGCCAGCCTGCAGAAGGCGGTGCGCCTGGAGGACGCCGGCAGCTACGCGGAGTTCGCCCGGCTCATGAACGACCATGGGGAGTGCCCGACCGCCCTGCGCGGGCTGTGGGACCTGGTCCCAGGCGGCGCGCCGGTGCCCCTGGACGAAGTGGAGCCGGCCGCGGAGATCGTCAAGCGCTTCGCCAGCGGCGCCATGTCCTTCGGCAGCATCTCCAAGGAGGCCCACGAGAACATGGCCATCGCCATGAACCGCATGGGCGGCCGCTCCAACACCGGCGAGGGCGGCGAGGACCCGGCCCGGTTCCTGCCGGACGCCGACGGCACCTCCCGGCGCAGCGCCATCAAGCAGGTGGCCTCGGGCCGGTTCGGGGTCACCGCCGAGTACCTGGTGGACGCCGANNCCGCCGCCCCACCACGACATCTACTCCATCGAGGACCTGGCCCAGCTCATCTTCGACCTGAAGAACGTCAACCCCCTGGCGCGCATCAGCGTGAAGCTGGTGTCCGAGGCCGGGGTGGGCACCATCGCCGCCGGCGTCGTGAAGGCCCACGCCGACGTGGTCCTCATCAGCGGCGACAACGGCGGCACCGGGGCCTCGCCGCTCACCGCCATCCACCATTCCGGCGTGCCCTGGGAACTGGGCCTGGCCGAGGCCCACCAGGTGCTGGTGCTCAACGGCCTGCGCAGCCGCGCCATCCTCCAGACCGACGGCAAGCTCAACACCGGCCGGGACGTGGCCATGGCCGCCCTGCTGGGGGCCGAAGAGTTCGGCTTCGCCACCGCACCCCTGGTGGCCTCGGGCTGCATCATGATGCGCAAGTGCCACCTGAACACCTGCCCGGTGGGGGTGGCCACCCAGGACCCGGAACTGCGCGCCAAGTTCGCCGGCACCCCCGAGCACGTGATCCGCTACTTCTTCTATGTGGCCGAGGAGCTGCGCGGGATCATGGCCGGCCTGGGGTTCCGCGCCCTCAAGGACATGGTGGGCCGCTCCGACTGCCTGAAGCCGCGCAAGGAAGGCCTCAACCCCAAGGCCCGCATGGTGGACACCTCGGAGATCCTGTACCGCTCCGCCCGGGCCTCGGTGGACCCCGGGTCCTGCATGATCAGCCAGGACCACAAGCTGGAGGGGGTGCTGGACCACGCCATCATCGCCAAGGCCATGCCGGCCCTGGAGGAAGGCCGGCCGGTGGTCATCGAGACCGCCATCCGCAACAGCGACCGGGCCACGGGGGCCATGCTCAGCGGCCAGATCGCCCGCCGCTACCGTTCGGCCGGGCTGCCCCAGGACACCATCCGCATCCTGGCCCGGGGCAGCGCCGGCCAGAGCTTCGGCGCCTTCGCCTCCCCGGGCATGACCCTGGAGCTGGTGGGCGACGCCAACGACTACGTGGGCAAGGGCCTGTCCGGCGGGATCATCGCGGTGCGGCCGCCGGCGGGTTCCACCTTCCTGGCCCACGAGCAGGTGATCGTCGGCAACGTGGTGCTCTACGGCGCCACCTCGGGGCGGGCCTTCTTCAACGGCCGGGCCGGGGAGCGCTTCGCCATCCGCAACAGCGGCGCCGCCACCGTGGTGGAGGGCGTGGGCGACCACGNNGGCTGCGAGTACATGACCGGCGGGCTGGTGGTGGTGCTGGGACCGGTGGGCCGCAACTTCGCCGCGGGCATGAGCGGAGGCCTGGCCTACGTCTACGACGAGGAGGGCAGCTTCGAGGCCCGCTGCAACAAGGAGATGGTGGAGCTGCTGGCCATGGACCGGCAGGACGGCGCCACGGTCCAGGCCCTGCTGCGGGAGCACCGGCTGCGCACCGGCAGCCCCAGGGCCGAGGCCATCCTGGCCGGCTGGGACACCCTGGCCGCCCGGTTCGTGAAGGTCTACCCCAGCGAGTACCGCAGAGCCCTGGAGGCGGCCAGCGCGCCGGCCACCAACGCGCTGCCCATCTCGGAACTCTCACCGCCGGACCCGGGCGACCTGCCCGCGCCGGAACTGGTCGCCGACGAGGAGGCTCGCTAATGGGCAACATCCGCGGATTCCTCGACGTGGAACGCAAGGAGCACGGCCGGCGCCCGGTGGCCGAGCGCATCCTGGACTGGCGGGAATTCGACCTGCTCCCCTCCGGGCCGGTGCTCCGGGACCAGGCCTCCCGCTGCATGGAGTGCGGCATCCCCTTCTGCCACAGCGGCTGCCCCCTGGGCAACGTGATCCCCGAATTCAACGACCACATCTACAAGGACCACCCCCAGCGGGCCCTGGACATCCTGCACTCCACCAACAACTTCCCGGAGTTCACCGGCCGGGTCTGCCCCGCCCCCTGCGAGGCCGCCTGCACCCTCAACCTGGAGAGCCACCCGGTCACCATCAAGGACATCGAGCGCAGCATCATCGACCAGGCCTGGGCGGCCGGGCAGGTGGGCCCCTGGATCCCCAGGCAGCGCAGCGGCAGGCAGGTGGCGGTGATCGGCTCCGGCCCCGCCGGCCTAGCCGCCGCCCAGGAATTGGCCCGCAAGGGCCACGCCGTGACCCTGTTCGAGCAGGCCGACCGCATCGGCGGGCTGCTCCGCTACGGCATTCCCGACTTCAAGCTGGAGAAGCATCTCATCGACCGCCGCATGGCCCAGATGGAGGCCGAGGGGGTCAGCTTCCGCACCGGTGTGCGGGCCGGAACCGACATCACCGGCGCCGAGCTGCGCGGCGGGTTCGACGCCCTGGTGCTCTGCGGCGGCGCCCGCAAGCCCAGGGACCTAGCCCTGCCCGGGCGCCAGCTGGAGGGGGTGCACTTCGCCATGGCCTTCCTGGAGCAGTCCAACCGCCGGGTGGCGGGGGACCTGGTCCCGCCGGAGCAGGCCATCCTGGCCACCGGCCGGCAGGTGGTGGTGATCGGCGGCGGCGACACCGGCTCCGATTGCGTGGGCACTTCCATCCGCCAGGGGGCCCGCAGCCTCCTCCAGATCGAGCTGCTGCCCCAGCCGCCCGCCCAGCGCGGGGCCGCCGACCTCTGGCCGGCCTGGCCCCAGGTGCTGCGCACCTCCTCCTCCCAGGAGGAAGGCGGGACCCGGGACTGGGGGATCATGAGCACCGCCTTCCTGGACGACGGCCGGGGCCGCCTGCGGGCCATCCGGGCGGTGCGGGTGGGGCCCGCGCCCCACTTCGCGCCGGTCCCGGGAAGCGAGTTCGAGATCCCCTGCGACCTGGCCCTGCTGGCCATGGGCTTCGTGGGCTCCGAGCGGGCCGGCCTGCTGGAGCAGCTGGGCATCGAACTGGACGGCCGGGGCAACGTGCCCACCCGGGGTTTCCGCACCGGGGTGGCCGGCGTGTTCGCCGCCGGCGACCAGGCCCGGGGCCAGAGCCTGGTGGTGCACGCCATCGCCGAGGGCCGCAAGGCCGCCGCGGCGGTGCACCAGCACCTCCGGAAGCCGGTTCTCGCCATCTGAGGAATTCCGCCGGCGTGAAACCATTGCGCTAACCTGGGCGGTGAGGAGCCTCACCGAACCGATGAACGATGCCCATGTCCCGCTCGCCGAACGCATGCGCCCCAAACGCATGGAGGACATGGTGGGGCAGACGCACCTGCTGGGCCCCAAGGGTGCCCTCACCCGGCTCACCGCTGGCGGCCGGCTGCCGTCCATGGTGTTGTGGGGACCCCCCGGCACCGGCAAGACCACCCTGGCCCGGATCCTGGCCCTGGCCACCGGCCATGAGTTCCTGGAGTTCTCCGGGGCCGGCGGTTCCGCCGCCGAGCTGAAGAAGTTCCTGGTGGAGCACCGGGAGCAGCCGCTATTTCGCTCCGTGCCGCCGGTGCTGTTCCTGGACGAGATCCACCGGTTCAACCGGGCCCAGCAGGACATCCTGCTGCCGCCCCTGGAGCGGGGCGAGGCGATCCTGGTGGGGGCCACCACCGAGAACCCGGCCTTCTACCTGAACCCGGCCCTGCGCAGCCGCTGCCAGCTTCTCAATCTGCGCCCGCTGGCGCCGGCGGCGATCCTGCAGGTGCTGGAGCGGGCCTGGGCGCGGGAACAGCCCGGGGCGGCGCAGCCGCCCGAGCTGTTCCACTGGCTGTCCCAGTGGGCCGGGGGCGATCTGCGCACCGCCCTCACCGGGCTGGAGACCTGGCTCAACCTGGAGCCCGGGCAGCGGGACCTGGCCGGGCTGAAGGAGGCCCTGGGTGGGCGCATCATGTACGACCGGGCCGACGGCCACTACGACCTGGCCAGCGCCTTCCAGAAGAGCCTGCGCGGTTCGGATCCGGACGCCGCCCTCTACTACCTGTCGCGCATGATCCGCGGCGGCGAGGATCCCCGCTTCATCGCCCGCCGCCTGCTGGTGTGCGCCGCCGAGGACGTGGGCAACGCCGACCCCCAGGCCTTCCTGCTGGCGGAGGCCGCGAGCCGGGCCGCGGAGCAGATCGGCTGGCCCGAAGCCCGCATCCCCCTGGCCCAGGCCGTGCTGTACGTGGCCAACGCGCCCAAGAGCAACGCCACCGTGGTGGCCATCGACGCCGCCCTGGCCGCCCCGGACGCCGCCATCCCGGACAGCCTGGCCGACGCCCACACCTCCACCAGCCGCGCCGCCGGCAAGGGTGAAGGCTACTTCTATTCGCACCTGGACTACGGCCGGCCCCAGGCGTTCCTGCCGGTGTCCCTGCAGGCCCAGGCCTTCTACCAGCCGATCCGGCCCCAGGAACGCAACTGGAAGGACCGCCAGGAGCCGGACCCGGCGGCGCTGGGAGAACTCTGGACCGCCTGGACCGGGGCGAATCCCGCCGGCGGCGAGCTGCCGGTGGACCTGTGGGCCGGTGAGCTGGGCTGCAGCCGGGAGGCCCTGGCCCGGGGCCTGGGCAGGCTGGCTGGCGGGGCCTGGCGGGTGGAGCGCCGGCTAGTGGCCGAACCCAATACGTAAATCATCAAACTGTTTATCGTCGGGAACCTTGGCGCCATCTGGCGCATCCCTTCGATAGGCAATTAATTGCCTAATGAACGAGGAGATGATGCGATATCCAGTCCTTTCTTGGACCGCGCTCGGTGCGCCCCTGCTGCTGGTGACCGCCTGCGGCGGCGGTGGCGGCGGCTCGGAAGCCATGAATCGGCAAGACCAGATGGGCGTCTGCGTGGCAACCTTCGACCCCGCCACCCGGAACCTGCCCCTGCCCAATATCCTTTCCACCACCCAGGTGGCCGACCCCCTGGCCTCACGCCGGGCGGGCAACCCCATGGGGGCCAAGGAGAGCCTCGCCTACATCCACACCCACGAAGTGGCCGGGAGCCACGCGGTGTCCGGGGTGAACGCGCCCATCTACCTGCGCTTCTCCAGGCCGCTGCAGGCGGCCACGGTGAACGGGGACAACATCAAGGTGTTCTAGGTCACCCCGGACCCGGGGGGCGCCAGTGAAAACCATCCTTTGGGCTTCACCGACGTGACCGCCCGGTTCACCTTCAAGTATCCCGGCGGCAAGGACCTCTGGCTGTTCCCGTCCTCCCCCTTGACGGGCGGCACGCGCTACCTGTACGTGGTCACCAACCGGGTGCTGGCCGCGGGCGGGTTCAACGTCTTCGGCCCCAAGGCCCCGGCCACCGTGAAGCCGCGGCTCGTGGGCATCAGCCTCGGGTCGGTGGTGGGCGCCCATTACCTGGCGGGCAACACGCCGGACCAGGCCCCCAACACCGCCATGAAGGGACTGCTCAACGTGCCAGGCGGACGTCTGGCCTACCTGATGGAGGGCAGTCCCACCTACGGCGGGCTGCTGGAAACCGGCCTGCGCTCCCTGGGCATCGCCAAGGGCAGCCCCGAGCACCACGCCTTCCTCCAGGTCACCCAGTCGGTGATCGACCCGGTGGATCCGGCCACCATGGCCACACCCTTGGCTCCGGGCCAGTCCAGCCGGCTCGCCGCTCATGCGCAGGCAGATGCTCCACTTCCTGGCGGCGGATTAGAGGGTGTCTACAAAGACCAGCGTCCAAGAATCCTTCTTCGGGTGTGTCGGCAGGTATGGATGGATGAGCCGTTCTGTGGCATCCCGCCCCACTGGGCCGCTACACTCTGGCCAGGAGGGCCCGGACCGGTGCGCATCGCCAACCCCATCTACGACGTGGTGTTCAAATACCTGCTCGACGACGAGAAGGTGGCCCGGCTCGTTCTTTCCGCCCTGTTGGGCAAGGAGGTGCTCGAGTTGCAGTTCCGCCCCACCGAGGTGCATCATGAGGCGGCCAGAGGGGATGGCACCCAGCTCCTGGTCCTGCGCATTGATTTCGCAGCTACGGTGCGGCTGGAGGACGGGGGCCGCAAGCTGGTCCTGATCGAGATCCAGAAGGCACGCAACGCCTCGGACGTGCAGCGGTTCCGGCGCTACCTGGGCTCCAACTATGCCAGCCCGGAGAACGTCTACCTCGACCCGGACGGAAAGCTTCAGGTGCTGCCGATCGTGACCATCTACTTCCTGGGCGAAGGCCTGGAGTGCGTCGACGTGCCGGTGCTAAAAGTCAACCGGCACTATCTGGACCTGGCCACCGGCGACGAGGTGCGAATCACCGACCCGTTCGTGGAGGCGCTCACCCACGATGCCATCGTGGTCCAGATCAACCGCCTCAAGAACCGCCGGCGGACCGATCTGGAACGGCTGCTGGAGGTGTTCGACCAGGGCCTGGCTTCCCGTTCGGATCCGCACCTGCTGGACATCCTGGAAGAGAATTTTCCGGAGCACCACCGGGAAGTGCTTCGCCGGCTGCTGCGGGCCGGGGCCGAAAAGGAGGTCCGGGACAAGATGGACGTGGAGGACGACATCCTGAAGGCCTTCCAGGACGAGGCACGGAAGTCCGCGGATCTGCGTCAGGCCCTGGCGGAGAGTCACCAGGTGATTGAGGAGAAGGACCAGGCTCTGGTCGAGAAGGACCAGGCTCTCGAGGAGAAGGATCAGGTGATCGAAGGGAAGGACCGCCTCATCGCCGACCTGAAAAAGCGTCTTTCCCGCGCCTGAATTGCCTTGGTGATACTTCCGGGTAAAGGACAGCCCTAGTACTACTGTGTTAATTAC
>PLUC01000033.1 GCA_003165415.1 Holophagaceae bacterium | reverse complement strand
CCGAGGACCTGGACCTGGGCGTGGAACTGCTGCGCCAGAGCCTCAAGGCGGCCCTGGCGGGAGGCTCCGTCTAGGAGGTAAAGGCTCGGGTCCCTCCATTTCGCCCTGGTTCGTTCTGTTGGATCGCTTCGCCGAAGGGTCATCGGCATCCGTGTGTCCACCTCCGGGATTCCGGCGCAACCGGACTTCTCGAGGGTTGAAATCAATCGTTTTCCGGGGTCATTCGCCTTACCTTGCGCACCAGGCACGGCATCGACCCTGTCCGCAAAAAGCTTTCGACCGGGGGTGGAACAATTAGCGGTTCGTCGGCGGCCGCACAGAGTGCGGCCGCCGAAACGAACCTCCCGCCGACGGTTCGCGGTGTTGGACGAAGCCGTTGGAGAGACTGCGCGCTATGGGCTTTACGGTTTATTCATTGAGCCAATAAGCCCCGACAACACCTCTTCGTCGGGGGTAGGCCCGACCTCTCCAGCATGAGCCCAGGGCCCCAAACTTCTGTATTGGCGCCATGACGGCACTCGTTACCTTTTGGGTGAACGTTGGCGCCGCTGCGGGCAAAGCTATCGCGAGCCCATCCGAGGTGCCACTGGAAGGGCTTGTTCCAGGGGAACCAGGTCATGGCGGACTCCGGGAGGCTGGAGAAACGAGTCCGGGAAAGGTTGACGGCTTGGATCGGATGGGCCTGGGGATGAACCTGGGAAAGAGGGGGCCACCACAGGACCGGCAACGGTGGTCATCCCTCTGGATCGAAGGCTCCTGGCCCACTTCCTCACTGGGCTTTGAGGGGGCCGTGGAGGGGAGGGTCCCGATCAGTTCCTTCGCCTGGGCCAGGGCCATGGGTTTGGCATAAAGGCCAGCGTGACGGATCTTCTTGAAACCTGGGGGCAGGACATGCTGGACGAAACGGCGGAGGAACTCCGCCGGGGGCACGGATTCGGTGCTGTCTCCCTTGGTCCGAAAGGTGATCCGGTCTGGCGTCACCTGGAGCAGCCGGGAATTGGAAATGCCGACCCGGTGGGTGTAGCGCCCCAGGTATTCCAGAACCCATGCCGGTGACTTGAACGCCTCCTTCAGGTAGACATGCCAGTCCAGGTCCTCGAGCCTCGCCATCAGCCCCCCGAAGGCCCCGTCGGTCATGGCGAAAACGCCCTGGGCGCGCAGGTCGCGCAGGACCGCCATCAGCTTGCCCTTGAACAGGGCAGCCAGGGGCTTCACATGCAGGAGGAAGGTCTCCGGGACCGATTTGAAGGCCGTGCCGTCTGGCGTGAGGCCGCCGGCCGTGATCAGGACGTGGATGTGAACGTGGTAGGTGAGCTTGCGCGTCCAGGTGTGCAGAACCAGGGTCAGCCCGAGGGTGGCGCCCAGGCGCGATTGCCCCATTTCTAGGAGGGTAGCGGCGACGCACTGGAACATGGCGTCATAGATCGCCCTGGGGTACTGCCGAGCCAGGGGCCGAAGCTGGGCCGGCAGAGTGAATACTCCGTGGAAGTGAGGGACGAGCAGCAGTGCCTTGGCCCGGGCGTTGATCCAGCGCTGTTGAGCCAGATTCTGGCATTTCGGGCAGTTTCGGTTGCGGCAGGAGTTGTAGCTGGGGTCCTCCTCCTGGCCGCAGTCCAGGCAGACGTTCTGGTGGCCGCCCAAGGTGGCGGTCCGGCACTGGCCGATGGCCGACAGGGCCCGGCCCTGGGCTTGGGATAGCGGCTGGATCGCCTCCAGATCGCCCCGATGGTCTCGGACGATCTGGGCGACCTCGAAAGCGGGCCGGCTCATACCGACTCCCTCAAGGCGGCGGTAGGGTGTCCAGGGGACTGGGGGTCTGCCGGATCAGGCGGGTGGAGACTTGGAGGTAAACCTGAGTGGTACTGATGTCGTTGTGGCCCATCTGTGCCTGGAGCACCGGCAGGTCGGTACCGGCCTCCAACTGGAGGGTCGCGTAGGTGTGCCTGAAGGTGTGAGGAGTCACCGGCTTCCGGATGCCCGCCTGTCGAAGGGCGAGCCTGAGCGCCTTCCGGGCCGTTTCGAGGTGGATCGGATTGCCGTACGGGCTGATGAACAGGTAGGATTCCCGGGAGAGAGGCTCCCCCCTTGCTTCGCTCTGTCGCACCTCCCGCCAGTAGCTTCGCAACAGCTCGTAGAGCCGATCACCCAGCTTGACCTGCCGCGGCTTGCTCCCCTTGCCCAAGACGTGGATCACGCCCCGGGCGCGGTCGATATCCCCAGCCTTCAACCGGGCCGCTTCACCAATCCGCAGCCCGGTATCGTACAAAAGGGTGAACAGGAGCCGAAATTTCGGGGCCCGGAAGGCCGCCAGGATCTGGCTGACCTCCTCGGGACTCAGCACCAACGGCAGCTTGTGCTGGCGCTTCCGGTAGGAGAGGAAGGCGACCACCTCCGGCCGACCCAGGGTTTTCCCGTAGAAAAACCGCAAGGCCGCGATTTGGACCCCGATGAAGTCGGCCTCATAACCTTTTCGGGTCAGCTCGTCATCCCAGAGCCGGAGATCGTCCGCGTTCAGCTGGTCGGGCGACCGGTGGAAGAACTTCGCCACGTGCCAGATGGCCAACCTATAATGCTTTTGCGTGGATAGAGAGAGCCCAGCCCTCTCCATATCACGTAACATGCGGTCTCTCAGGAGACTCATGTAAACCCCCCTTGGTTGTCGGGCGGTGCGCTAACACCGTCACAACCAAGGGGACCTCGCTTTTTGCGCTTCCGCTATGCCGAAAGACACGAATGGGACGAAATCCCCTCCGCGCGCAGCGCTTCGTCCAACAAGGGCCTTGCCCATGAGGGCATCGAACGGTTCGGTTCCTTGAACGGAGATCAAGGAACCGAACCGACCTTCGGGCGCTATGTTGGGACCTGAATAGGGACGCTGGAGGCGCTTCAGGCCGTGCGGGCCGTGCGCTTGCCCATGCGGGAATCCAGGTACCAGATGCCGCCGCCCTGGTCGCCGATGGCGCGCAACTGGTCCACGATCTGGCCCACGTTGGCCTCCTCCTCCACCTGCTCGGTCACGTACCACTGCAGGGCGATCTCGCTGGCGTAGTCCAGTTCGGTGCGGGACAGGGCGAACAGGCTGTTGATCTTGTGGGTGATGCCCTCCTCGTGCAGCAGGGTCTGCTCGAACACCTGGATGACCCCGCCGAAGCTCTGGGGCGGGGCGGCGATCTTGCCCAGCTCCACCTTGCCGCGGCGGTCCAGCAGGAAGTCCATGAGCTTGAGGGCGTGGGCCGTCTCCTCGCCGGCCTGGATGCGTAGCCAGTGGGCGAACCCCTTGAAGCCCAGGGCGTCGCAATGGGCGCCCATGGCCAGGTAGAGCTGCGCGGAGTACTGTTCCATATTGATCTGGAGGTTCAGGGCGTCCTGCATGGTGCGGCTGATCATGGCTGTCTCCCCGGGTTGGACTTGGATGCTCCTGGTATAACACCGGCACCGGAAGGATGCCAAGCCTGATCTTGGGCCGGACGCCGGCCTCAGGCCTTGGCTTTGCGCTTGCCCTTGCAGCAGGAGCCGTCGCCGCAGCCGCACCCGGCGTCCCGGCCCTTGCGGGCCAGGTTCTGGAACAGCTTGCGGCCGAAGTACAGGACCGCCGCGGCGGCGATGGCGAGGACGAGCAGACCTTGGATGTTCATGACAACTCCTGAGTTGAATTACGCGAAGCCCCACAGCCGGCCCAGCACCACGGTGCCCCAGGCCATGACCCAGGCCAGGCCCAGGCCGTAGGCCACCGAGAAGCCGGTCCAGGCCAGGCTGCGGGTCTCCTTGAGGATCATGCC
>PLUC01000205.1 GCA_003165415.1 Holophagaceae bacterium | reverse complement strand
GTCCAAACTGCAGAGCAGCCGTAAGGTCGCAAGCGACCTAACGGCTGCTAGCACAAGGATCGGAAGGATCCCCGATCTCGCGAATCAGTGGGTGACCAGGGTGGTGACGTACTTGCCCACTTTTCTGGCATAGCCGGTGGGCGCATCCATGAATTGAACCCCGGTGGTGATGGTCCCGGCGGGGTCCCGCTCCTGGCGCCTGACCCAGACCACCTTGGCGTTGATCGACCCCTTCGGCAAGCCGGGATGGATGAACTCCCAGCCCTCCAGCAGGGCCTTGTCGTCCAGCCCGCCCAGGGACTGGCTGGAACCGGTGAGGCAGCACCCGTCCTGTCCCAGGTTGGAGACGGCGATGTTGTTGTAGACCTGCCCGCCCAGTTGGAACCGGACCTTGCACTGGGGTTCAACCGAAACGCGCGAATAGTGCCGCATGTCCACGGGCTGCCCGGCGTTTTCGCGATCTTCCGGCCGGGTGGCGGGATGAGCCGGCGAATGCTGGTCGCCCCGGAACACGTTGAGGTCCTGGATGAGTTCCTTGCCGATATTGCCGGTGGCGCCGGTTACGAAAATCATTATTCCCTCCTGATGGGTCTGAACCCGATGGGGTGATTCGCTCATGGACGGGCATAACCGCGGTGAAGCAGGCCCGGTTCCCAGGCCCCGGCCCGGGCAGAGGGTTGCCGAGTGCGCCCATCCCAAAAGGTTGCCAGCCGGCAACCCAGTCATGAATCCAATTTCAAAGGTCCCGCGACGAGGGGAGACCTGTGGAAAATTAGGATTTGAAATAATCATGTCAAGGTAAAAAACATATATATTTTTTCCAACTTGAATTGGTAAATAAAAGCAATTTCGGGCGACGGCCCTTGGATGGCGTGCGCATTCCCTGAACGGTATCGGGGTTCCCGATTTTCCTGGCAGGTGCCGCTTGAGCTGTGCCGGCAGGTGGGTGATGCTGAACCCAGGAACAGGAGACGGCATTGGTCTATACCAAAGAACAGGTTGATCACTACCTGCGCAAGATCGGGTACACCGAGCCGGTGGAACTGGACGGGAGAACGCTGCAACGGTTGCAGATCGCCCATCTGAAAAACATTCCCTACGAGAACCTGGACATCCTGAACCACGTGCCATTGGCGCTCGATGCCGAATCCTTGTTCAACAAGATGATTCTGCGCCCAAGAGGTGGCTATTGCTTCGAACTCAATGGATTATATAGCAACCTCCTGAAAAGCCTTGGATTTGATGTCACCAACCTGGCCGGGCGTTTCATTGATGAAGATGAGGCGTTGCAGATGCGCCGGCATCGGATCCTCAAAGTCAAAACCATGGACGGCACCTATATCTGCGATGTGGGTATCCGGAATGAATGTTCGAGAATGGCATTGAAATTCGTTGACGGCCTGATCCAGGATGACGGTATAAGTGAGTACAAGCTACTACCGGACGATTTTTTTGGACATATTCTCTGGCAAAAAGAAAAAGGGAAAAGCTGGAAGAAATGTTATGGATTCACCCAAGAACCCCAATCGGACATTGATTATGTCATGCCTTCCTTTTTTTGTGAAAAACATCCAGGTTCTCCATTCATCGGCTTCAAAAAAATATCCATATTCACGGATACGAGCAATATCAACATCGTTCGGGATGATCTTATTTTTTACGAAAATGCGGGAATCGCCAAGCGAGTGCCACTAAAAAATAAAACAGAGACAGATGCTGCGCTCGCCCACTTCTTCGGGATAAGCGTGAACACCTGAAAACGTCAGGCCACCACGATCAGGATGAGCGTGAGCCTCTCCTTGCCGGAGTTCATGAAGGCATAGGGGCGGTAGGAAGGAAACGCGAGGGAGTCTCCGGACTTGAGGACCACGCTGCCGCCCTCCCTCTCCAGGGTCAGCTCCCCCCGGACCACATAGGCTATTTCCTGGTAGCCGGGGGGATCCGGTTCGCCCTGGTAGCGGTCTCCCGGGGCGATGGTCCATTTCCAGAGTTCCATCAGCTTGGAGGAGGGGAAACTCTGGAGCAGTTCCACCTTGGTGCCCGGCCGGAGGCCATGCCAGAGCGGAATCCCTTTCTTGGGGAGATTGGCGACGGGCTCCTCCCGGGCCGAGCGGTCCTCCACCAGCTCCGAGAAGGTGAGGTTGAGCGCGGACGCCAGGTCGCCGAGCTTGGCCAGACTGACATTGTTTTCTCCGGTCTCGATCAGGCCGATCATGCGCATGCTCACGCCGGAATGCTCCGCCAGCTGAACAAGGAAAACAGCGTCATCATTTCCTTCGAAGACCACCAGGGGATCTACCCCGGCGGGCTCGACGGCGCGAACTGGGGCACTGGCTCCACCAGCACCCCTGTACCAGCCAAGCCCGTGCAGAACGATTCCAAGTATCCCAGCGTGGTGGGCGTATACCAGCACTACGACAAGTGGGGCCACATCGCCCTGCGCGCCCTGGCCCAGAACTACGGCGTATACTCCCTCCCCGGCGCCACCGGCACCGCGTCCCGTCCCAACAAGTGGGGCGGCGCCGTCCAGCTCTCCGGCCAGATGAACTGCTTCGGTCTTGATGTGGAGCGGGACAGCCTGGTCTACAACGTCTACTACGGCAGCGGCGTGGGCGAGTACGGCTACGGCCTCCAGTCCGCCCAGTACATCCAGGGCAGCCAGACCATCAACCTCTACAAGAACATCGGCTGGACGGTGGGCTACACCCACACCTGGGACATGAAGTGGCGTTCCAACATCGTCCTCAGCGCCGTGAACTTCAGCACCGGCGGCGACATCGCCACCCAGACGGGCGACATCAAGAGCCAGGGCGACGTGGAGGTCAACACCTTCTGCAAGCTGACCAAGACCGCCGAACTGGGCATCGAATACATGTATGAGACCGTCAAGACGGTCAACCCGAATGATGTGCTAAACAGCAATGGCACCACCGGCAACAAGAACACCTCCAGCAAGGTCGAAATCGAAATGAAGTTCAATTTCTAGAAGTCTGGTCCACCTGGGGCGACAGCCGCATCCGTGCGGCTGCCGCCCCAGCCTTGCCGACGGGAAAGCGGAGGGCAGGCCGGCCCGGGGCTTGGTCTGATTCAAATTGATTGTGAACGTACTTCGTTTTGATTTTGTTGGACCCGCGTCCGACCTGCGGGCCTGCAAGCGTTTCAGCGATTTCCCTGACCCTGGGGCCCTCTGCGGGGCTGTCCCTACGGGCGCATAGACGGTGGCGCGAATCGTGCATTCCCCTTCATATGGCGTGAGGCCCTATGAGCCGCGACGCCGATAGGAACCAGCTATGTTGCGCAGCCTCAAAGACTTTGAACGGTACACCGTGAATGCCACCGACGGCGAGATCGGAACCGTGGTGAACTTCCTCCTGGACGACGAGTTCTAGACGGTCCGTTACCTGGTCGTCCAGACCGGCGGCTTCTTCGAGGACCGCAAGGTGCTGATCTCGCCGCTCTGGGCGAGTTCTGTCAGCTGGGAGGAGGGGGCTGTGCACGTGGACATGTCCCGCCAATCCATCAGGGAAAGCCCTGAATGGGACCCGAGCGCGTCCGTCAATCGGGAGTACGAGTCCTGTCTGTGCGACTTTTACGGGCGCCCCATCTAATGGGAAGAGGACGCCCAGTCGAAGCCGGGGACAGGGTCCAGGTCCAGGTAGCTGAGCTAGGTAAACACAGGATTGTCCTTCCCAAAACCCGTCACCAGGGCTATGTTCTCATCCCACCGGGAGCACCTTTCCCGAACCTGAACAGGAGATTTCGCCATGAACCAGGAAAACACGAACTCATCCATGGGCCCGATGCTGCTGACGTTCATCGCCGGCGTCGCGGTCGGCGCCGTGATCACCGCCCTGGTCACCCCCAAGAGCGGTCCCGAATTGCGCGGCGACCTGAAGGACGCCGCCGCCCGCGCCCGGCGTAAGGCCGCAGACCTGGCGAGGGGCGCCTCCGAGGCCATGGACGACCTGAAGGAGCGCAGCCGCCTTGCGGCCGCGGACCTCAAGCGCGGCATCACCGATTCGGTGACCCACTTGAAGCAGCCGGCCAAGGCACGGTCTTCAGCCGCCTCCGGTCCGGACGGGGTCCCGGTAGGTGCCATGGGCTGGGATGGATCCGATGGAGGCTGATCAGGCGTCAAGGGGACCCGGTTCCACCCCACTGAAAACCAGGGAGAGACTGGCCGACCCAAGGCAGAAACGTGAACTGAACCGACAACTCTTCGGGGTGGTCGCACCCCGTTACGATGCCGTCACCCGGGTCCTCTCCTTTGACCGTGACCGGGTGTGGAAGAAGCGCATGGTGGACGCGCTGCCTCGGATGACCGGCCCATTCTGCCTGGATCTGGCCTGCGGCACCGGCGACATCAGCTTCCGCCTGGCCTGGAAATACCCTGATGGGCTCATCATCGGGCTTGACCTCTGCGAAGCGATGCTGGAACGGGCCCGCGCCCACGGCACAGCCTCGCACCTTCGTTTCCAACTGGGCGACATGGGCAGCACGGGGCTTGAACGAGGGTCCGTGGACATTGTCACCGGCGGTTACGCCCTGCGCAACGCGGGCGATCTTGGGGAAGTGCTGGGAGAGATCCACCGCGTCCTCAAGTCAGGCGGAACCGGGTGCTTCCTGGACTTCTCCAAGCCCCCCGGAAGGTCGCTGCAGATCATGGAGAACCTTCTGCTGAAGGCCTGGGGCGCCCTGTGGGGCTGGGTTTTCCACGGCGATCCCGAGGTGTACGCCTACATCGCCGAGAGTCTGGCCCGGTTCCCGGATCGTCAGCAGTTGGCAGATCTGTTCCGGTCCCAGGGTTTCGAGGTCCAGTCCTCCACTTTGTACTTTTTCGGCATTGTCCAGTGCATCATGGTGCGCAAGCCCGCCCCCTCGGCCCCGGACACCTTCTTACAACCCACCGTGGAACCGACCGAAGCTGTTGGCCAGCATGAGCGACATGCCAAGGAAGCCGGCGCCGAGGATGAGCACGTGCGGGGTTTTGCGTAGTCCGAAGCTGCCGACACGGCATACCAGCAGGTAGGCGACGGCGAGGTTGAGGCTGCCCCACAGGACGTTGACCATCGCTGAGGACAGCCCGATCCCCGGGGGTGAGGCGAATGGGCTTTGAAAGGCGTTTCCTGAAACCCCGTTGCCCAGATGGGGCAGGGTGTTCGCCAGGAACGCTCCGCCGAAGAAGTACGCCACCGGGTGGTACCAGCGCATGGGAAGCTCCATTGGGTCTTGAGATCTTCGGTTTCGAGGCTTGAATGCCCAGCCTACCGCGCCTTGGCGGTGATCGCCACCCTGTCCCCTTTGCACTCCACCTTGGCCAAGCCGCCGTCCCCCAGCGCCCCGAACCTGATGGCGTCCTCCGGCGGCTTCTTCAGGTGCTGTTCAACAATCCCGGCCCTTGGGCCCTGACCTGTCTCCGATGCAACCTGCTCATCTTCCAGGGAGAGCGGTATCGGCCCTTGGTAGGTGGAGGCGGTAAAAATGGGCTGAAGGGTCGTGTTGCGGCCGGGCCGTCCTTTCTCTTCTGTTTGCGGCTGCAGGTCCTCATTTATGGGGGGTACCTTGATTACCTTGGCCGCCAGATTCCCTGGTGACGATCCACGCTTGCCTACAGTCCGCCATGGAGCCAACGGCGGCTTTCAGGCAACCCCACAGGACGTTGACCGTGGAGGAGGAAAGTCCAATCCCGGGGGGTGAGGCGAAAGGGCTTTGAAAGGCATGACCTGAAACTGCTCCTGGTGGCGGTAAAGTATAAGGCGCCATCGGTATCCGGACAAGATTTCGACCAAACACGGCTTTTTCGCCGACCACGGAATGGGAGGACTTCATGCCCGAAGACTCTGAAATAGGCATCGAAAAACTGGATGAGGCCATCCACGATGCCCTGGACAGGGAAGGGGGCGGATTCCTCAAGCGGATCGCCTTGACCACTGCGGTCCTGGCCGCGTTCGCCGCGGTCGCCGCATTGCGGGCCGGATCCACCGTCAACGAGGCGCTCATGCTCAAGACTGAATCCACCCAGCTCCAGGCCCAGGCTTCGGATCAGTGGACCTATTACCAGGCCAAGGGCGTGAAGGCAGCTGTCCAGGAAGCCACGAGAGCCACCTGGGAGGCGGCCGGGAAGGCCGTTCCGCAGAAACTCCCCGAACAGATCAAGCGCTACGCCGAAGAGCAGGTTGAAATCAAGAAGGCCGCCGAAGCAAAGGAGAAGGAGCGGGACGAGAAATCCGCCGAGGCCGAAGTTCTCCTGCACCAGCACCACCGATTCGCCAACACGGTCGCGCTGTTCCAAGTCTCCATCGCGTTGGGCGCCTTGGCCGCGCTGACCCGCAACCGTTCTTTGTGGTGGGGTTCCATGTTCCTGGGCCTGTCAGGAATCGCCCTCTCCGTGATGGCGTTCCTGGGCTGAAGGATCCACGAGTCCTGCGGGCCCGTCCGATGCGGCAAGTGAGGCCCGGGGGGAGAGCCCTCACTTGGCCCGAAAGGGGATTATTGCGGCTGCCGGGATGGACGATGACGAGCGTTCTTCAGCGCCCCGAACAGGATCGCGTCCAGGCCATCACCGATATCCATTGACCCAGATGTTGAACTGGGTGCCATTGGCCTGGGTCCACACCGCCATGGCATCGCCATTGCCGTCGAAGGCGATTTGGGGGGTCATGGAATTGCCGGGGTGCGCGGGATCAACCCGGGTCGGGAAGCCCCATCCGCTGCCGGTCACATAACGGTTGGCCCAGATGTTGTACTGGGTCCCGTCGAACTGTTCCCAAAGGACCAAGGCATTCCCGCTGCCGTCAAAGGCAATCTGGGGGAATCCCGAATTTCCCGCGTCGATGGTTTCAATGAGGGTCTCCGAACCCCAGGCGCTCCCTGGCACGTAACGGTTGGCCCAGATGTTGTATTGGGTCCCATCGTTCTGCTGCCATACAGCCATGGCATTCCCGCTGCCGTCCCATGCGATCTGGGGAAATTGCGAATCGCCTGCGTCGGCGGGTTCGATGAGGGTCGCGCTGCCCCAGCCGCTCCCGGGCACATAACGGTTGGCCCAGATTTTGAAACGACTGCCATCTGACTGTTGCCAAACGGCCATGCCATTGCCGCTGCCATCGAAGGCGAATCGAGGGTGATAGGCATCGTGGAAGGGAATGGAGGTTTCGGGCTCAATTGGTGCGGCCGTTCCCCAGGCATCAATTACCACGATCGGCACCACCGCCGTCTTGCTGGGGTCCATGACGCTGGTCGCCACCACGTGGTAGGCTCCCGTCCGGGCAGGAGCCCTGTAAAGACCCAGGGCACTGACGTCCCCTCCGCCCTTTTCCTGGACCGACCAGGCAATGGCTTGGTCCAGGGTTCCGGTGACCATGGCGTGGAAGGACTGAGTCCTGCCCGGATGGACCCTGGCGCTGCTGGGCAGTACTCCAATGGCCACGGTGGAGTCGACCGTCAGCTCAAGCCCGGTTGCAACCGAAGTACCGGCCGGGTTGGTCACCGTTAAGATGTAAACAATTGAATTTAATGGTATTACGTTGACGGGAACCCCGCTGGCCACCGCGCCCACGCCATGGTCCACCAACGCCTTGCCATTGGCGAATACAGCGGTGAGAGATGCGCTTTGGCTTTTCAGCACTTCGGTCCTGCTTGAGCTGAACGAAGTGATGGCCGGTCGGGGTACCACGGAGAAGGTGGCGGTGGCGATGATGGCCGGGTTCACGAGGCTGGCGGCGATCACGTGAAAGGTCCCGGGAGTGGCAGGAGCCAGGTAGATGCCCTTCGAATCGACGGTTCCGCCTCCAGGTTCCTGGACCGACCAGATGACCGAAGTATTGGAACTGCCCGAAACCCTGGCCGTGAGGCTGCGAATGGTTTCTGTCGTGAGGGTGGCCTCGGGCGTATCCAGTTGGATCGTGACCGTGGACGGAACCGGGGTTGGGGGCCCTCCTTCGGCGCACCAAAGCTGGATCCCCACCTGTGCGATGAGCATGAAAAGAACGGATCGAACCTTTTGGGCCCAGGTTCTGCTTCGGCTAGGTTGCATGGCGTATGATTTGGATACCCACGATAAGGCGAACATTCCAGCCACCGTTTTGGACTGAAAAGATTGCATATTTTATGCCGCGGGCTCAGAGATCCGATCTCACTTGTCGACCAAGGGCCGATTTGTTCCAGAAAGGGCCTGGGATGATCAATGTGAAACAGATATCAATTCAATTTGAATGACCCAGAAGGTCAATGGCTTCAACGACCCCAACGACCTCGAGCCACCGGGCCCCGCGCTCGCCATGGTGATGCCCCCGTCTGAAGGCGCGGCCTACTTCGCCTTGGTGGTGATCGCCACCCCATCCCCCTTGCGCTCCACCTTGGCGATCCCGCCGTCCTTCAACGCCCCGAACAGGATGGCGTCCGCCAGCGGCTTCTTCAGGTGCTGCTCCACCACCCGGGCCATGGGCCGTGCGCCGAAGGCGGGCTCGTAGCCCTTGTCCGCCAGCCATTCCCGGGCGGGCTGGGACACATGCAGGGTCACGCCCTTCTCGGCCAGCATGGCCTGCAGCTCCTTCAGGTTCTTGTCCACCACCTTGAGGATCTCCGGCCGGCCCAGCGGGGCGAAGGTGACGATGGCGTCCAGGCGGTTGCGGAACTCTGGGCTGAAGGCCTTCTCGATGGCGCCCCGGGCGGAGACGGGCGCGCCGGGGTCGCTGAAGCCCACCCGCCGGGCGCTCTGGGTCTTGGCCCCGGCGTTGGTGGTGAGGATCAGGGCGATGTGGCGGAAGTCGGCCTTGCGGCCGTGGTTGTCGGTGAGGGTGGCGTGGTCCATGACCTGGAGCAGGATGGCGTAAATGTCGGGATGGGCCTTCTCGATCTCGTCCAGCAGCACCACGGCATGGGGGTGCTTGCGCACGGCGTCGACCATGAGGCCGCCGTCCTCGAAGCCCACATAGCCGGGAGGCGCGCCGATGAGCCGGCTTACCGCGTGCTTCTCCATGTACTCGGACATGTCGAAGCGGATGAACTCGATCCCCATGATCCGGGCCAGCTGCTTGGCGAGCTCGGTCTTGCCGACCCCGGTGGGGCCGGCGAACAGGAATGAGCCCACCGGCCGCTCGGAGCCGCGCAGGCCGGAGCGGGACAGCTTGATGGCGGAACACACCTTCTCCACCGCGGGATCCTGGCCGAACAGCACGGCCTTGAGCCCTTCCTCCAGGTGGGCCAGCTTCTGCCGGTCGTCGTCGGTCACGGCGTGCACCGGCACCCTCGCGATCCGCGCCACCACCGCCTCCACTTCGGGCACGCCGATGGTCTTCCTGCGCTTGCGGGCCGGGAGCAGACGCTGGGCCGCCCCGGCTTCGTCGAGGATGTCGATGGCCTTGTCCGGCAGCAGCAGGTCGCGGATGTGCCGGGCGGAGAGGCGCACGGCGGCCTCCAGGGCGGCGTCGGAGAACTTGACCTTGTGGTGCTCCTCGTAGCGGGAGCGCAGCCCCTTGAGGATCTCGATGCTGTCCGCCTCGCTGGGCTCGGTCACGTCGATCTTCTGGAACCGGCGCGCCAGCGGCCGGTCCCGGTCCAGGGAGGCCTTGAGGTCCTGGTAGGTGGTGGCGCCGATGCAGCGCAGTTCGCCCCGGGCCAGCACCGGCTTGAGCAGGTTGGAGGCGTCCATGGAGCCGCCGTTCACGGCGCCGGCGCCCACCAGGGTATGGATCTCGTCGATGAACAGCAGGGCTCCGGGGTGCTGGGCCAGGGCCTCCAGGACCGCCTTCACCCGCTCCTCGAAATCGCCCCGGTAGCGGGTGCCGGCCAGCAGGGCACCCATGTCCAGGGAATACAGCGGGGCGCCCTTGAGCGCGTCCGGAACCTTGCCCTCGTGCAGGCGCAGGGCCAGGCCTTCGGCGATGGCGGTCTTGCCCACGCCGGTCTCGCCCACCAGCAGCGGGTTGTTCTTCCGGCGCCGGCAGAGCACGTGCAGGACCCGCTCCAACTCGGCCTCCCGGCCGATGAGGGGGTCGATCCGGCCCTCGGCCGCCCGGGCCACCAGGTCCACGGCATAGGCCTTCAGGGGATCCCTGGAGGGGGCCTCGGCCTCCTCGGCGGGCTCGGGTGCTTCCTTGGGGGCGGCGCCCAGGTTCGGCCCCACCTCCGCGCCGCCGTGGGCCAGGTGCTTGAGCAGCGGGAGCCGGTTCACCCCCTGGCGCTTGAGCAGGTAGCTGGCCTGGCTCTCCTTTTCCTGGAGCATGGAGACCAGCACCGCGCCGCTGTTCACCGCGGGCCGGTCGGAGGAGATGGTTTGCAGGATGGCCCGCTCAATGACCCGGTTGAAGCCGTCGGTGGGGGTGGGGTTGGCGGGGAACGCCTCGGGCAGGGTCTCCATGCGCTGCTCCAAGAAGACCTCCAGTTCCCGGCGCAGGCGGCTGGAATCCCCGCCGCAGGCGGAGACCGCGTTCATCACCATGGGGTCGTCCTGCAGCGCCAGGAGCAGGTGCTCCAGGGTGAGGTACTCGTGGCGGGAGTCCCGGGCCATGCTGAAGGCGTGCTGGATGCACCGGTTCAGGGCCGCGGTGAGGGCGGGGGTCGGGGGCGGCATGTCAGTCCTCCTTTGCTTTCATTTACGCCTCCGGGACTTCCATCTACGCCTCCGGCTCCAGGGTGCAGAGGAGGGGGAATTCCTTGGCTTCGGCCATGGCCTTCACCTGGGAGGCCTTGGTGTCGGCGATGTCGAAGGGATAGATACCGGCCAGGCCCTTGCCTTTGCGGTGGACCTCCAGCATGATGCGCACGGCCTCGGGCTCGGGTTTCCGGAACACGCTCTGCAGGATCCACACGACGAAATCCTGGGTGGTGAAGTCATCGTTGTGCAGAATGACCTTCCACTGCACCGGGGGGCTCAGGCGCAGATGGGTGCGGGTCTTGGTGCCCGTATTGCTCGAACTATCTAATATCTTGTGCGTGTTTGACTTAGCCATATTGCGGTTCCGCAGACTCAATTTCCATTGTACCTGGAACCCTTGGGCTTGGCCCTACCGGAGTATCCTTTCATTTTCCCAACATTCCCTTTTTTGTAAGTGTAGTTCCCAGAACTCTTGGGCAATCAGCTCCGGGGCGAACGGGGTGCCCGGCTGGACGAAACCGCAGACCGTCACGGTGGCGGCGTGGATGCCTTCCGGCTCCAGCTCCTGGGCCAGGGAGAGGGCGAGGCTGCGCAGGGCCGCCTTGCCCAGGGAGGCGGATGCCAGGCCAGCCTGGGGCCGCAGGGCCAGGCCGCCGCCGGTGAAAAGGAGGGTGCCGCGCCCGGCCTGGCGCATGGCGGGGAGCGCCCAGCGCGCCGCGGCCAGGGCCGAGCCGACGTTGACCCGCAGATCGGCCTGGAGCTGGGCGGGATCCAGTTCCGCGGCTGGCCCCGGGGTTCCGGCGGAGGCGTTGTAGACCAGCGCTTCCGGCGCTCCGCCCCAGGCTTCGATGGCGGCCAGGGCCTCCCGCAGCGGCTCCGCACGGGCCAGGTCCGCCCCCAGCACCAGGGCGGGGGCTTCCAGGGCGGCCTGGAACACCGCCAGGGGATCCGCGGGCCGGGACACCATGGCCACGGCAAACCCGCCCAGGGCGAAGCGGCGCGCCACCGCCAGGCCGATGCCAGGTCCGGCGCCTACAATCACTGCCAGCGGTCTGTCCATGGCGGGTCATCCTGGGGTCCGCGGGAAGTCGCGGAAGCCCCAATCTTAGCCGTTGTAGAGGAATGACCTAAATCTGCTTGCGTGTCCCCGGCATAAGTTCCATAGATCCCTGGCGACGCATGCGTCGCCAGGGGGCCATAGCTAAATAGCCTGAACAGGTTATTTAGCTACGGCCACTAAACGTTGATCGGCATCACACCGGCCCCCCGGGGCCCCCTGGTAACATCGGGTTTTCCTCAGGGGAACCCGATGTCCATCACCCATCTCGAACAGATGCTCGAAGCCGTGAAGTCCAAGCCCAGGAAACGCCTGGCCGCCGCATTTGCCAACGACGCCCACACCATCGAGGCGGTGAACGACGCGGTGCAGCGGGGCATCGTCGAGGCCACCCTGGTGGGCGACGAGCGGACCATCCGGGAAAAATGCCAGGAGCTGGGCATCGATCCGGCGCGCTTCGTCATCGTGCACGAGCCGGTGGACAGCACGGCCGCGGCCAGGGCGGTGGCCCTGGTGCGGTCCGGCGAGTGCCAGATCCTCATGAAGGGCCTGGTGAGCACGGACAAGTACATGCGCGCCATCCTGAACAAGGAGACGGGGCTGCTGGCCCCGGGAGCCATCCTTTCCCACGTCTCCGTCGTGGAGCACGCCCGGTACCCCAAGCTCATTGTCTGCGGGGACGTGGCGGTGCTGCCCTACCCCGACCTGAAGGAGAAGATCGCCATCACCACCTACTGCATCGCGGTGGCCCAGGCCCTGGGCATCGCCAAGCCCAAGGTGGCCGTCATCGCCGCCTCCGAGCAGGTGCTGCCCAAGGTCCAGGCCACGGTGGACGCCGCCATCCTGGCCAAGATGGCCGAGCGGGGCCAGATCAAGGGCGCCTTCGTGGACGGCCCCATGGCCCTGGACGTGGCCATCGACCCGGAGGCCGCGGCCACCAAGGGGGTGGGCGGCGAGGTGGCCGGGGACGCGGACTGCCTGGTGTTCCCCAACATCGATGCCGGCAATGTCTTCTACAAGACCAGCAGCAAGCTCTGCGGCTGCGAGATGGCCGCCATGGTGGCCGGCGCCCAGGCGCCCTGCATCCTCTCGTCCCGGGGGGACAGCGTGCTGACCAAGCTGTACTCCATCACCCTGGCTGCGCTGATCTGAACGAGGGGAGGCCACGCATGCGTGGCCTCGCGGTCGCTACGCTCCCTCTCCGTCCCCCCTCGTGCTCCCCCACGTGATGACCGGGCGGAGCCCGGTCATCACGTTCTGCAGTTTGGACTTTTCGTCC